>CAYYZZ010000017.1:0-22277 GCA_964476235.1 uncultured Streptomycetaceae bacterium
GGTGTCGCACAGCACCGACATGGGTTCCGCGCCGCCGACCTCGAGCAGGATGCCGCCGCTTTCGGCCCGGCCCGAGGCGACCGGGCTGCCGAGCGCGAGCGAGGCGCCGCGGCTCTCGGCATCGCCGAGATAGGCCAGCATCAGCCCGTGGCTGTCCACGATGCCGGTCGAGGGCGAGAGGAAACCGGCCACGCAGCGCACCTCGGGCTCCATTTCCGCCAGCTCGTCCGCCGTCAGCATCCTGAGATCGTCGACCCCGTTGATTTCCGCCTGCTCCTGGTACTTCTTGAGGCCCGGCAACTCGGACTCGTCGCAGGCGACGATGATTTTTCCGATCCGGCGGTGATGGACGTCGTGCTCGGCGCAGTAGCGGTAGAGCGCCTTCCTGCCGGCGACGCACAGGCGGGCCTTGAGCGATCCGGTGGGATAGTAGATGCCGGCGTGGATCACCTCGGAGTTGCGCGAGCTGGTGTGAGTGCCAAAGGCGTTCTCGGCCTCGAGCACCACGACCTCGCGGCCGCTCATGGCGAGCCGGCGCGCGATGGCGAGGCCGACCACGCCGGCGCCGATCACGGCGCATTCGATTCGTTCTGCCATAATCCCTGCGAAAGCGGCAAAGCGCGAAGTTTACAACGAAGGTCGGCGATCAGCGATTGGCTTTTGGCTGATAGCTGAACGCTAATAGCCAAGTGCTGAAATGGGCTGGAATACCGATCTCGTGCAGATCTCCCCGGTGTTCGAGCCGCTGCGGGTTCACGGCGGCGGTGTGTTCGATACGGCGTGGCCGGACGTCGATGACTTCCAGTCGCTCCTGGACCGCCGCGATCCCCGCGTGCGGGTCGCGAGCGGCGAGGCTTTGCGCATCGTGAGGCAGGGGCGCAAGCCGGCCACCTTCCAGGAGAAGTACGAGGCCCGCCTCTATCTCAAGGGGGAGCTGCAGGTCCGCCGGGACCACTGGCATGATTATTTCAACGTGCTGGTGTGGCTCGCCTTTCCCCGGGCCAAGGCCGCGCTCAATGCGCGTCACTATTCCGCGCTGGAAGCTCAGCGCGCCGTCGGTGCGCCCAACCGCGGTCCCGCGCAGGACGCGCTGACCCTGTTCGATGAAGGCGGCGTCATCGTGGCCTCGAGCGACGGCGATCTGCTGCAGATGGTGCGGGACTTCCGCTGGAAGGAATTGTTCTGGCACAACCGGGAACGGTTGCTGGCGAGGGCGCGCTTCTTCCTCTTCGGTCACGCCCTCTACGAAAAAATGCTGCGGCCTTTCACCGGTGTCACGGGCCGCGGTATTCTGCTCGACGCGGAGCCCGAACTGCTCGCGGCGCCGCTCCGGGAACAGCTCGCCGTCATCGACGGGAGGGTCGCGGTGCGGCTGTCCGACCCGGCCCGCCTGGCGGCCACGCGCGAGCTGGCGGTGGTGCCGGTGCTGGGCGTGCCCGGCTGGTGCGCCGACAACGAGAGCGAAACGTATTACGACAACCTGGACTACTTCCGGCCCGGCCGCTCAAGGGAAAAGCGTGAATCGTGAATCGTGAGTCGTGAATCGAGGTTGCTTTTGTATCCCCGCAGTTGCGGGAGAGCACCGTTGTGAACAGGTCGAATCACGAATCACGGCTCTCCGGCCATCAGGCGGAAAACATGGTGGTGCGGTTCTTGCCGCCGGACTTGCTCGCGTACATGGCCTGGTCGGCCTTTTCCAGCACGGACTCGAAATCCGGGCCGTGGTTGGGATAGCCGGCGATGCCGATGCTGACGGTGACCGTGATGGCCTGGCCGTGCGTCGCGAGCGGGGTGGATTCCATGCTCTTGCGGATGCGGTCGGCGACGCCGACTGCGCCGCTGCAGGGCGTCTCCGGCAGCAGCACCACAAATTCATCGCCGCCGTAGCGCGCGATGAGGTCGGTCTGGCGCAACTGGCCCTGGATGCATTCCACGGTCACCCGGAGCAGCCGGTTGCCCATTTCGTGGCCGTGATTATCGTTGACCGCCTTCAGGCTGTCTGAATCGATCATGAGCACGCTGAACGGGCGCGCATAGCGCTCGGCCTGGTGGAACACGCGGTCCGCCAGGGTGGTGAACGCCCGCATGTTGAGCACGCTGGTCAGCTCGTCGGTCTCGGACAGCACTTTCATGTGGCCATAGGCGCGGCGGATGTCGGCGGACAGCATGGTCGTGATGTAGGCGACGAGCAGCATCGGCGAGATCTGGGCGAGCAGCTTGGCGCCGAACGGCAGCGACAGCACTTCCTCGTGCCCAATCGGGCGGCCGAGCCAGATGTAGCACGCCGCGATCAACACCATTTCGAGCAGGGTGGCGATCTTGCCCAGGGTCAGCGCGCTGACAATGATCACCAGGATGAACAAATCGTGCAGCGGGCTGTCGACCCCGCCGGTATACGCCAGCACCCAGGTGATGAACAGGATCATCACCCAGGTCTCGATCGCGATCTTCCAGTGGGTTTCCTTGCGGTAGAAGTTGGCGTAGTGGAAGCACAGCACGAAGGCGGCGAAGAAGAACATCGCCATCGACAGCGCCGCCATGGTCTCCTTGTCGGGAACCAGCACCACCTGGTAGAGCATGACCAGGATCAGCAGCAGCCATTCGATCTCCGCCACCGTGCGCGCGAAACCGCGCAATTCTTCCGTCGTCAGCGCGGGATCGAAAATCAGCTGGGTTTGCATGCGGGTTAAGGGCGTGGGATCTCAGTGGGGTAGCATATCACTGCGCGGCGCTCACTCTTCCCGGAACACGGTGACGCGATTCCTGCCCTGCGCCTTGCTGTCGTACAGCGCGCGGTCGGCGTTCCTGGCCAGCTTGTCGAACTCGTCGCCGTGCTCGGGGTAGGTGGCGACGCCGATGCTGACGGACGTCGACACGGCATCGGATCCGGCGTTGAGCGCCGTTTCGGCGATACGGGCCCGGATGCGCTCCGCCACCATCGCGGCCGCTTCCGTCCCCGCCTCCGGTAGCAGGCACAGAAACTCATCGCCGCCGTAGCGGGCGACGACATCGGTCGCGCGCAGGTCGTCCAGGACGCATTGAACGACCAGCTTGATGAGCTTGTCTCCGGCCTCGTGCCCGTGAGTATCGTTCACCATCTTCAGGTTGTCGGAATCCACCATCAGCAGGCTGAACTTGCGGTTGTGGCGTTTGGCGAGCGCGCACTCGCGCCGGGCGATGGCATTGAACGCGCGCATGTTGTAGGCGTGGGTCAGCTCGTCGGTCTCGGAGATGAGCTTGATCCGCGCCATTGCGTTGAGGATGTCCTGCGACAGCATGGTAGTGATGTAGGCGACCAGCAGCATCGGCGCGAGGACGGCCGCGAAATTGCCCGCGGTGATGATCGAGAGAAACGAGACGTTGGTGGAGTAGCCGAGAAAGAGGTAACAGGCGGCGATCAGCCCCACGTTGAGCAGCGTGATCTTCTGACCCAGGGTGAGGGCGCTGGTGACGATCGGCAGCAGGAAAAGGTTGAGCAGCGGGCTGTCGAGGCGTCCCGTGTAGAGCAGCACGTAGGTGATGAACACGATCATGATCCAGGTTTCGACCGCCAGCGACCAGCGCCCCGGCTTGTGCATGAAGTTGAAGTAATGGAAGGCGATGATGATCGCCGAGAAGACGATCAACCCGGTATAGATGGCGGCGGTGTTATCCTCGGCGCTGTCCTGGAACACGTGGTAGAGCAGCACCAGGATCACCAGCAGCCACTCGATCTCCGCCACCGTGCGCGAAAAGTCCCGCAACTCCGCCGACTCGATATCGGCATTGACGGGCGGGGGGGTGCCCATCCCGGGCTTGCGATCCGATACGCGAGCCAGCTGCGGCGGTGGGGGCGTTGCGGTTTCCAATGGTCCGGCTCGAGAGGGAACCTTGTTGTTGGTTGTTGGCGGCCTTTTCCGGACGCCCGGCCTGGCGCGGACGCATCCGGTCAAATCATGGTAATCGAAAATCTCCCAAATGGGGAGGTTTGTCCCTCCCTTGCCCGGTGAAGAACGGGCGGGTCTCGAACACGTTCGCGGGGAAACGCCTGCCGCCGGCGCGCAGGTGGCGCTTCAGCACGAAGTCGAACAGCAGCGGGTTATATTCCCGGACCGCGGCCAGCACGGGCGCGAGCCGCGGCTCGATCACGCCGAGCTGCGCAAGCTGGCTCATCGAGTACAGCGGCATGATCCCGGGCAGCGGGTAGTCGGAGCCGTTGATGAGCCGCGCATGCCAGTCCTCGCGCTCGATCAGGCTGGCGAGCGCCGGCCCGGCGCGGTTGAGTTGCGTGACGGCGGAGAGATCGCCGTGGAGCGTTTTTCCATAGCGCGGGTCGTCCATCAGCCGCGCGAACAGCGTGAAGCTCTCGACGTAAGGCCCCGCCGCCCCGCGATCGAGGTCCCGGTCCTCGCCCATGGTCGCGCAGTGCGCGACCACGACGCGCACGCCATGCTCGAGCGGGCGCCGCAGCAGCAGGGGGTTGCCCAGGCGCTGGCGGTCGCCGACGCGGACCGCCCGCTCCATGCCCGCGTGGGTAATGAGCGGCAGGCCGAGCTTCGCGAGCTCGCTGTAGAACGCGTCGCAACGGGGCGAGGAGGGATCTATCCCCATCGCCGCGGGCAGCCACTTGATCGCGCGCGCGCCGTTGGCTGCCGCCTTGCGGAGCCGCTCCACGCTGTCGCGCCGGTAGGGGTGGATGGAGGCGGCCCATTCGAAGTGCCGCGGGTAGCGCCGCGCCGTCGCCATCGCATAGTCGTCGGGAATGTAAAAAGCGGTTTCCTCCGGCACCGGCCCGCCGTCCTCCGCGTGATAGCGCTCGAACGCGAGCAGCACGAGCTTTACGCCCGGCCGCATCCCGTCGAGCAGGTTCAGCATGCGATCGACATAGCTTGGATCCACGCGCCCCGGCGTATCGCGCGCGCAGCCGGCATTGAGATAGAACAGGCGCTGGGCGAACTGCTCCGGATACGCGACAGAGAGCATCTGCGGGTTGAGCCAGATGCCGCTGCCGGAATCGCCGTTGCCGATGAGGTGGGCGTGGCAGTCCCAGACGCGGGCCGGATCCACGCCTTTCCATGCGGCGAGCACGGCGTCGTGGCGGGCGAGTTCGCGCGGCAGCGTGGCGCGGCACGGATTGACGATGCCGTGCTCGGGCCAGAAGCGCCAGGCGGCGAGCGCCGCCAGCGCGGTCGTTCCGCACGCGGCGGCAAGCAGGCGTCGTCGTTTGCGCATGGTCGTGATCGGTGCCTATGATAGCGAAAAGGCCGCCGTATGACGGGAACAGTAACGCTTCCGAACTGGTTCTTCATCCTGCTGCTCCTGCTCGCGGCTTGGGCGGTGCTCGACCGGCTGCTGATGCCGGGCGTGCGCTGGTACCTACGGCGCAAGGTGAACCGCGTTATCCGCGAGATCAACACCCGGCTCAACGTGGAACTGCCTCAGTTCAAGCTGACGCGGCGCCAGGTGCTGATCGATCGCCTGTTCCACGACCCGAAGGTGCAGGCTGCCGTCGAACGCGAGAGCCTCGAGAAGGGGCTGCCCCGGGATATCGTCGCGCAGCGCGTCGACCGCTACGCGCGCGAGATCGTGCCGGCGTTCAACGCCTATCTGTACTTCCGTGTCGGCTACTGGCTGGGCAAGGCGCTTGCCAAGCTGCTCTACCGGGTGCGGCTCGGCTATACCGACACCCAGGCGCTGGCGGCAGTCAATCCGAAGTCGAGCGTCGTGTTCGTGATGAATCATCGCAGCAACATGGATTACGTGCTGGTGGCGTTCCTTGCCGCCGAGCGCGTGGCGCTCTCGTACGCCGTGGGGGAGTGGGCGAGGATCTGGCCGCTGCAGCAGCTGATCCGTTCGATGGGCGCCTACTTCGTGCGGCGCAATTCCGGGGATCCGCTCTATCGCACGGTGCTCGCGCGCTACGTGCAGATGGCGGTCGAGGCGGGCGTGCCGCAGGCGGTCTTCCCCGAAGGCGGGCTCTCGACCGACGGCAAGCTGCGGCCGCCCCGGCTCGGACTGCTCGATTACATGCTGAAGGGCTTCGACCCGAAAGCCGAGCGCGATATCGTGTTCATACCGGTGGGCATCAACTATGACCGCGTGCTGGAGGACCGCACGCTGCTGATGAAGCTCGACCCGGCGGCGCCCCGGCGCGGCGCTCTGTACGCGGCGGCCAGGACGGCTGCGTTCGCCAGATCCAACCTGTGGCTGATGGCGACCGGCCGCTGGTACCGCTTCGGCTATGCCTGCGTCAACTTCGGGCGGCCGATATCGATGCGCGATTACGTGGCGCGGCACGGGCTGGATTTCAGGCAGCTCGACGACCCGGCGCGCCATCGCGAGGTCGAGCGGGTCGCGGCGGGCATCATGGACGCCATCGCGCGCATCATCCCGGTGCTGCCGGTGTCGCTCGTCGCCGCGGTATTCCTGCGCAGCCGCGATGCCGGGCTGTCCGAGCTCGAGCTCAAATCGGCAGCCTACGATCTCATCCAGCGGCTCGAGAAGAGCGACGCGCGCCTCTATGTCCCGCGCGGGGACCTCGACTACGCCATCGGGGTCGGGCTGCGCATGCTGCTGCTGCGCCGGATCGTCCTGGAGGAGGACGACCTCTACCGCGCCAACCCCGCCGAGCTGGCCCTGCTTGACTACTACGCCAACGCCATCGGGCCGCTGCTGGCGATGGCTGGTTGGTCCGAAGCGGAGGTTGCAAGCGGCGCTTGAGGCGCAGGCCTGCCAATCCTGATTTCCCTTAAAAACCAATGGTCAAACGCAGCGGAACCGCCATTGAACTCGGGGCTTACGCCCCCATCTAATCTGCGAAATACCACTGGAGGAAAGATCTTACATGAAACGTATTCTTCTTCTCGTCATCACCAACTTCGCGGTGCTCGCCGTGCTGAGCGTCAGCATGCAGTTGCTCGGCATCGACCGCATGCTGGCGCAGGACACCGGGCTGAACCTTCAGGGCCTGCTGATGATGGCCGCGATTTTCGGCTTCGGCGGCTCCTTCATCTCGCTGCTCATTTCCAAGTGGATGGCGAAGATGGCGACCGGGGCGCAGGTGATCGAGGTGCCGTCGAACATGACGGAGCGCTGGCTGATGGATACCGTCAAGCGCCAGGCCGGCAAGGCCGGCATCGGCATGCCGGAGGTTGCGGTCTACGATTCTCCCGAGATCAACGCTTTCGCGACCGGCTGGAACCGCGACAGCGCGCTGGTCGCGGTCAGCACCGGGCTGCTCCAGAACATGAGCCAGGAAGAGGCCGAGGCGGTGCTGGGCCACGAGGTCAGCCACGTCGCCAACGGCGACATGGTGACGCTGGGGCTGATCCAGGGTGTGCTCAACACCTTCGTGATCTTCCTGTCGCGCGTCGTTGGTTTCGTCGTCGACCGCGTGCTGCTCAAGAACGAGCGCGGCTACGGCCCCGGCTATTGGGTCACGACCATCATCGCCGAACTCGTGCTCGGCATCGTTGCCGCGATCATCGTCGCCTGGTTCAGCCGCTGGCGCGAGTTCCGCGCGGATGCGGGCGGCGCGGAGCTGGCCGGCCGCAACAAGATGATCGCCGCGCTCGAGCGGTTGAAGTTGAACCAGGAGCAGTCGCAGCTGCCGGCGCATATTTCCGCGTTCGGCATCTCCGGCGGGGGCGGTATCATGCGGCTCCTGATGTCCCACCCGCCGCTCGACGAGCGCATCGCCGCGCTGCGCGAGGCCGGCAAGCCGGAGAGGGTTTCCCCCGTCCAGCGCATGTAACAACCCCGTCGCCTCGAATAAAAAAGCCCGCTGACGCGGGCTTTTTTGTGGGTCGAATCACGAATCACGAATCACGATTCACGCCGTTTAGGGCTTGAGCGTCGGCGTCTTGAGGTTGCCGCCGACGTTGAGCGTGCCGCGCGCCACAACGAAGGTTTTCGAGCCCAGCTCGGCGCTGACGCGTCCCGAGAGGTCGCCGTTCGCCGCGACGTTCACGTTACCGTTGGCGTTCATCGGGCCGGAAGTCAGCTGGAGCTGGCGGTAGGAGTAGTTCTTGCCCGCAACCTGCAGCGAGCCGGCCAGGGTGTTGAACGTGGTCTTGCCTCCGCGCATCCCGTCGCGCGAAGACGACTGGACGGCGCGCACGAGATCGACGTTGTTGAGCACGCCGCGCTCGATGTTGAAGGTCGCTTCCATTTTCGGCTCGGCAAACAGGTTCTCCAGCGTCGTGCCCTGGAGCGTGTAGGTGGCGTTGGCGTTGAGCTGCCCGGTCGCGCTGAAATCGCGGGTAAACACCGCCATCAGCTTCGCAACATCGCCATTGGTCACGCTGAAATCGCCCTCGACGCGGATATTGCCTCCGGCCCAGCTGGCCTTGGCGCTGCCTTTCACCGGGGTGAACCCGATCTTGCCTTCGATGGTCGAGATCACAGCCTGTTGCGGCTCGAACACCGCTTCCAGCGAGAGACTCTCGAACTCCAGCGCGGGGCCCAGGGGCGCCTTCCAGTTGCTCGCTTCCAGCGCGACGCGTATGCCCTTGTCCTTCGGCGTGAGCTCGGCCCGGAGCTTGCCGTCAGACAGCAACGCCCGCTGCAGCGCGCCGTCGGGACCCAGCGTGACATCCGCGTCGAAGGAGGGGATGTCCATCGACTTGACCGCCAGCTTGACGGATTTCAGCTTGAGGTGCCGCACGTGCAGCGGCTGGTCGCCGGACTGCGGCTTGATCCATTCCGGCACCAGCGCGAGCGAATCCTGGTCGACGCTCACCGAGGTGGCCTCGACCTCGTTGAAGCTCTTGCTGTCGCCGAACAGCGCAGTCGGGAATGCGCTGATGGTGATGGCATCGATCTTGATTTCCTGCAGCTTGCCGATGCCGACGCGCTCGAGCGTCAGCTGCTGGCGCAGCAGGGAATAACGCAGGTTGTTTATCGTCACCGGCACGCCCAGCCGCTTCGACAGGGCCTGCTGCGCGCCGCCGATGTAATTGTTGAGCGGCGCGACCTCCAGCAGCCCGACGGCGCCCGCCACCAGCAGCGCGGCGACGACGCCGATCGCCACCGGCCAGTTGGTCGCTTTCTTGATGCGGACCGGCGCGCCCGCCGCTTTCGAATCTTCCTCGCGCTTGCGGCGCTCCTCGGCTGACGCCTTGGCCCGCGCCGCGGCCTCTTGCCGGTAACGCGCCTCGGTCTCCATCTCGGCCTGCTCGCGCGCCTTGATTTCCTGCTGGACGCGCGCCTTGATCTCGTCCTCGGACTTCGCGCGCAGCTGCTGTTCCTGCATGACGCGCGCCACCGTCTCAGTCTTGGCGCGCTCCTCGGCCTGGGCGCGCGCCTCGCGCTCGGTTTCGACCTGCGCCCGTGCCTGCGCGACCGCTATATCGGCCTGGCGGGCGATGGCTTCGGCCTGCGCGCGCGCCTGCTGCGCCGCCTGCACATTGCCGCTGCTCTCGAGCTCGCGCACCCTGGCCTCGGCTTCCTCGCGCGCCTTGCGCGCGATCTCGGCCTGGCGCTCGGCTTCCTCGCGCGCCTTCTTTTCCGATGCAACCCTGGAAGCGATTTCCTGCTGTGCCTTGCGCTCGGCCTGCTCGCGCGCCTTGCGCTCGGCCTGGATCATGCCCTCGACCTCGGCCCGGGCCTTGGCCTCGGCTTCCACCCGCGCCTTGGCGAGAGCCTCGTCGCGCGATTTGCGCTCGATCTCGGCTCTGGCCTCGGCTTCCTCGCGCGCCTTGCGCTCGACGGCGATCCTGGCTTCGGCTTCCTCGCGCGCCTTGCGATCGATCTCGGACCTGGCCTCGGCTTCCTGCCGGGCGCGGTTGGCCTGATCCTGCAACTCTTTCATCTGCGCCTTGGCGCGCGCATCCGCTTCCTCGCGTTCCTTGCGCTCCCGCTCCTGGCGCGCCTGGCGTTCGGTTTCCTCGCGTTGGCGCACCTCGGCTTCGATTTTCGCCTTGCGTTCGGCTTCGACCCGCGCCTCGGCTTCGACCCGCGCCTTGGCCTTGGCTTCCTCGAGCGCTTCCATGGCGTCTTCCAGGCGCGCCTGGGACTCCGCGTCGCCGCCGCCGCCCGATGTCGCCTGCATGGCGGCTTTCGCCCTGGCTTCGGCCTTGGCCTTCGCGGCTTCCTCCGCCTTGGCGAACGCCTGCGCCACCGCTTCTTCAGCCGCCTTCGCGCGCGCCTCGGCTTCCTCGCGCGCTTTGCGCTCGGCTTCCTGGTGCGCCTTGATCTCGGCCTCCATCCGGGCGCGCTGTTCGGCTTCCTGCTTGGCACGCGCCTCGATCTGGGCCAGCGCGTCCTGCAGCGCTTTCATCTGCGCTTCCACTGCCGTCCGCGCCTTGGTCTCGGCATCGGCATGGGCCCGTGCTTCGGTCTCTGCCTTGGCTCGGGATTCCGCCTCTATCTTGGCCTTGGCCTCGGCCTCGGCCTTGGCCTCGGCTTCGATCCTGGCCCGCGCTTCCGCCTCGGCGCGCGCCTTGGCCTCGGCATCCGCCCGCGCCTTGGCTTGCATCGCCGCCTTGACCCGTGCTTCGGCTTCCTCTTTGGCATTGGCGTTGGCCGCCGTTTTTGCTTCCGCCTCGGCCTTGACCCGTGCTTCGGTCGCGGCCTTGCCCGCCACCTCGGCCCTGGCCTTGGCCGCCGCCTCGATCTTGACCTTGGCTTCCGCCAGCGCGCGCGCCCGAGCTTCCGCTTCCTGACGGACTTTGGCCTCGGCCGCCGCGCGCGCTGCCGCAAGCGCCCGGGCCTTCGCCGCGGCCTCGGCCTTGGCCCGCGTCTCGGCCTCGGCATTCAACTGGGACATCGCCTGTGGCGTGGTGAAATCGAAGTCGTCCGCCGCCGCCGCTGGAGCCGCAGCTGCCTTCGCTGCTGCCGGCGCCGAAGCGGCCTCGGGAGAAGAGAACACCCGGATGAAGCCGTCGGCCGTCAGCTTATCGAGGGCCTCGTGCAGCTTCTTTTCCTCCATGTCCGCCTTCCTGATGAGGTCGGCGACGGTGGACTTGCCATCCACCGCGAGGAATACCTGCCCTTGGGCGCGGTCCAGCTTGGCGGTCTTGTTCTTGACTTCAAGCACGCCCTTGGGCGTCTTGCTGTAGATGGTCTTCGGATGTATGGCCATGATCGGATTTTTTCGGGTTTTTCAACGCGATGCAAGGCTGCCTGCTGCTGCCGCAGCGATGCCGTGTGCGCCCTTTCTCCCGGGTTGCGCGGCGGCCGTCGCCGCTACCTTAAAAGGCATTACGTTCCATGCCTTATCCGGCATTGCGATAACTTATTCATTATAGTCTAATACGAAATCAAACTATAAGAACGGTTTGATGCGCTGTAAGATGATAAAAAGACGTTGAGTTTGGGTTTTTTCGGGGCGAGATGAGATGACCATGCGCGAACGCCGCAACGATTACGACATCACCAACAGCATCAACACCACCGACCCGCAGGACGTCTCCGGCGAAATCTGCCGCCTCTACCAGGGCCTCTACCAGCAGGCCACGCCGCAGAACCTCGGCAGGGCTTTCACGGACCTGGGACGCCTCTACCGGGGCGAGTATCCCGGTTATCACGAGTGCGACACTGATTATCACGACATCCAGCACGTGCTGGATGTAACGCTGGGCATGGCGCGGCTGATGAACGGGTGCGTGCGCGCGACCAGCACCGACATCATTACCGAGCGGCTGTTCCGCTTCGGCATCATCCTCGCGCTCTATCACGATTGCGGCTATATCCGCCATCGCAAGGACACCAAGCACGCCAACGGCGCCGAATACACCTCCGTGCACGTGTCGCGCGGCGGGCGTTTCCTCGAGGAATACCTCCCGGATATCGGCATGGCAGACCTGGCGCAAGCCGCGGCGCGCACCATCCACTTTACCGGCTACGAGGTGCCCACGGACAAGATCAAGGTGCCGGGGCCCGAGTTCCGCCTGATCGGCAACCTGCTCGGCAGCGCCGACATCCTCGCGCAGATGGCCGACCGCTGCTACCTCGAGAAGTGCTACGACCGGCTCTACCCCGAGTTCGTGCGCGGCGGCATCGCCCGCAAGCGCCTCAAGGACGGCAGCGAGGAAATCATCTTCTCCTCGGCCGCCGACCTGGTTTTCAAGACGCCGCGCTTCTACCAGGGCGCGACCAAGCGCCTCAAGCAGGATCTGGGCGGCTGCTACAACTACATCGAGGAGCATTTCGGCGGCCAGAACCTGTACTTCGACGAGCTCGAGAAGAACATCAACCACGCCAAGGCGATCGCGGTCGAGGGCGACATCTCGCTGCTGCGCCGCCGCCCGCCCAAGACCACCGAAGTCGCCGAGTCCGGGCAGCCCCTGCTGATCTAGCAACTTTTAGCTATTAGCTATTAGCTATTAGCTAACCGCTAACCGCAGTCAGTCAGCCACCTTCAAGACAATTTTCCCGGTGTGCTGGCTCGATTCCATCAGCGCATGCGCCTTCGCCGCTTCCGCGAGCGGAAAGGTCTGGCGGGTGACCACGCGGATCCGGCCGTTTTCGATCAACGGCCAGACCTTCGCTTCGAGTTCTTGCGCGATCTTTGCCTTGTAGGCCGGCGGCCGGGTGCGCAGGGTGGATCCGGTATACATCAACCGCTTCAGCATGACCGGCATCAGGTTGATGTCCACCTTGGAGCCGGCCGCGAATGCGAGCTGGATGATGCGGCAGTCGTGGGAGGCGGCCTTGAAGTTCTTCTCGATGTTCGGACCGCCGACGATGTCGAGGATGACGTTCGCGCCGCCGGCCTCCCGCACGACCTCGACGAAATCCTCCTGCTTGTAGTCGATGACGCGGTCGGCGCCCAGGTCGCGGCAGAGCGCGCAGCGCTCGGCAGGGCTGTCAGTGGCGATCACCTTCGCACCGAAGGCCTTGCCGAGCTGGATGGCAGTCGTCCCGATGCCGCCCGCGCCGCCGTGGACCAGGAAGGTTTCCCCGGCCGACAGGCCCGCGCCCATGAAGACATTGCTCCAGACGGTGAAGAAGGTCTCCGGCAGGCCGCCCGCGTCGAGCAGGCCGATGCCCTTCGGGACCGGCAGGCAGAGCTGCGCGTCCGCGACGCAGTACTCGGCATAGCCGCCGCCATTGGTGAGCGCGGCCACCTTGTCGCCGACCGACCAGCGCTTGACTTTGTCGCCCGCGGCGACCACCACGCCGGACACTTCGAGGCCGGGCAGGTCCGAGGCGCCGGGCGGGGCGGGGTAAAGCCCCTTGCGCTGCATGAGATCCGGGCCGTTGATGCCGGCAGCCGTGACTTTCACCAGCACTTCACCGGGACCCGGCTCGGGCACGGGCCTCTCGACCGGCTTCAGCACTTCGGGGCCGCCGGGGGCGGAAATTTCGACGGCTTTCATTCGTTTGGGTAGATTGGCATTCATTGCGGGTGGGCTCGTGATTTCGAGCGCGGGATTCAGACCCTATACTAACATTCGTGAAATTTCCGCTTTTGGCCGCGCGGCGGCGAAGCGCTTGAAGGGGGGTGCGAGCGTGTCCGCGGCGGCAATCCTGAGAACAGTGCTGGCGGCCCTGGTGGTCGCGGCCGGCGCGGTCAGCGATCCGGCGCACGCGCAGTCCTTCCCGAGCCGACCATTGCGCATCATCGTACCGTTCTCGGCCGGCGGCAGCGTGGACGACGTCATGCGCCTGCTCGACAGCCGGATGACGGTGCTGATCGGGCACCACATCATCATCGACAACCGACCTGGCGCCTCCGGCAATCTCGGCACCGACCTGGTCGCGCGCGCCGCCCCCGACGGGCACACGTTGCTGGCGACGACCCTGCCGCTGGTGGTGAACCCCAGCCTGTTCGGCAGGTTGAATCACGACGTGATGCGGGATTTCGCGCCGGTTTCCCTGCTGGCGGCAGCGCCGTTCGTGCTGGCAGTCCATCCCACGCTGCCGGCGTCGTCGGTCAAGGAGTTCATCGCTTACGCGCGCGTGAGGCCGGGGGAGCTCAACTATGCCTCGGCCGGCAGCGGCACCAATCCCCACATTGCCGCCGAGCTGTTCAAGAGCCTGGCGAAAGTCGACATCCTCCACGTGCCGTACAAGGGGGACGGCCTCGCGCGCGCCTCGCTGCTCGGCGGCGAAACGCACTTGGGCTTTATCGGCGTGCTGTCGGCGGTCCAGCACGTGCATACCGGCAGGCTGCGCGCACTGGGCGTGACGGCGGTCAAGCGCTCCCCGGCGCTGGCCGCGGTCCCGACCCTGGCGGAGAGTGGACTTGCCGGCTACGAGTTCACGAGTTGGTACGGCGTGCTCGCGCCGCGGGCGACTCCAGCGGTCCGGGTGATCTCACTGAACGGGCATTTCCGCAACGCGCTGCGCACGCCCGAGATCGTCGAGCGTTTCGCCAAGGTCGGCGCCGACATCATCGCCAGCTCGCCCGAGGAATTCGGCAAACACCTGCGTGCCGAGCTCGCCAAGTGGGCGAAGGTGGTGAAGGAGTCCGGCCTTAAGGCCGAGTGAGAGCTCGTGGTAGCATGTTTCGATCTCACCGGAATGGGGCGGATATGAACTGGATGCTGCGCCAGGCGCCGATTGTCATTTTTTCCTTCGTCCTGACCGTGCTACCCGCGGCCGCCCAATCAGACTTTCCGAACAAGCCGGTGCGCATGGTCCACGGCTTTACCGCGGGCGGGATATCCGACGTGCTCGCGCGGTCGATCGGCGCCAAGCTCTCGGCGAGCCTGGGCCAGCAGGTGGTGGTCGACCCGCGCTCCGGGGCAGGGACTACGATCGCGTCCGATCACATCGCCAAATCGGCCGGTGACGGCTACACGTTGTTCCTGCAGGACATCACCACGCATGCGATCAATGCCAGCCTCTACCGGCGGTTGCCGTACGATTCGGTGCGCGATTTCACGCCGATCACGCTCATCGCCGCCACGCCGCTGATGCTGGTCATGCATCCCTCGCTGCCCGCGAAGTCGGTGAAGGAGCTGATTGCGCTCGCCAGGAAGCGTCCCAACGAGATTGCCTATGGATCTTCGGGCAACGGCACGATCGTGCACCTTGCCGGCGAGATGCTGAAGGTCATGGCGGACATCAAGATGGTCCACGTGCCCTACAAAGGCAGCCCGCAGGCGGTCACCGGGCTGCTCAGCGGGGAAGCGGCGATTCTGTTTTCGACGATGCCGCCCGCGTTGCCCATGGTGGCGGCGGGCAGGCTGCGCGCGCTTGGGGTCACCACGCCGCAGCGGACCGGCGCGGCGCCTGACGTGCCGACGATGAAGGAAGCCGGGCTGAAGGACTTCGAGCTGGTGCTCTACAGCGGCATACTCGCGCCGCGCGGAGTGCCGCGTCCCATCGTTGACCGGCTGAACGCCGAGTTCGGCAAGGCCGTGCGGCTGCCCGACGTGCAGAAAATATACGCCACGGTCGGAGCAGTGCCGGTGACCAATACGCCGGAGGAATTCGCTGAGCATATCCGGTCCGAGATGGTTAAATTGGGCAGGCTCGTGCAGCTTTCCGGCGCGCGCGTGGATTGAGCACCACCTGCGCAAGGCGGAACAGGATTCAGTGTCCCGGCAGACAAGGCCAGTTCAATGTCGATTCTCATTCCTCAGCACTCGCGTTACGACTACGCCCCGCTCACCGAGCGCAGGGACTACAGTTGGCCGGGCGGCAAGCGGCTCGCGTTCTGCATCACCACCAACGTCGAGGTCTATGCGTTCGGCAAGGGCCGCGGCCACGACAATGCCAAGCTCGGCGAGCCGCAGACCCACCGCAACTACTCCTGGCGCGATTACGGCAACCGCATCGGCATCTGGCGGCTGTTCGACCTCGCCGAGGAGTTGCAGATGCCACTCGCTCACAACGCCAACAGCCTGCTCTACGACCACGCGCCGCAGATCATGGACCGCATCCGCAAGCGGGGCGACGAGATCGTCGGGCACGGCCGCACCAATTCGGAGAACCTCCACGATTTCCGCTGGGAGACGGACGAAGCGCGCGTCATCAAGGAGGTAACGGACGCGTTTGCCAAACACGAGGGCCGGCCGCCCAAGGGCTGGATGGGGGCCGGCGCCTACGAGAACCCGTGGACGCCGGATCTGCTGAAGGAGGCGGGCTATATCTACACCATGGACTGGCCGTGCGACGACCAGCCGATCTGGATGCGCACGCGCTCGGGGCCGATCCTGTCGGTGCCGTACCCGGTGGAGCTGAACGACTCGCCGCAGGTGATCCACCGCCAGCACACCGGGCGGGAATTCTGCGACATGCTGGTGGACCAGTTCGAGGAGATGGTGGAGCAGAGCGCGAAGCATCCGCTCGTGTGCAACATCTCGATCCATCCTTTCGTGTTCGGCTACCCGTTCCGGCTGCGCCCGCTGCGCCAGGCGTTGAAGCACTGTTTCGCCAGCAAGTTCATGGACCGCGTCTGGAAGTGCAAGCCGGAAGACGTTGCCGACTATTGCTATACGCTGAAGCCCGGCATCCTCCCGGGCAGTTGATTCACGCCTTTGCCGCAAGCTGCTTGAGTAGCTTGCGGTCGATCTTGCCGACCCCGATCTCCGGCAGCGCGTCGAGCACCATGACCCGCGCGGGCACGCAAGCACGCGTAAGCTCCGCGCGGACGCGTTCCTGTATCGCCTGTTCCCGGATCGAACTTCCGTCGCGCGCGACGACAAACGCCACGGGCACTTCGCCGAGATCGGGATCGGGAGCGCCGACGACGCAACAGCTGTGCACGGCCGGGTCGCGCAGTATGGCCTCCTCGATGCGTCCCGGCGACAGGTTCTCGCCGCCGCGGATGATGATCTCCTTCAAGCGCCCGCTGACCGTGAGGTAGCCCTCGCCGTCGAGCGAGCCGAGGTCGCCGGTGCGCAGCCACCCGTTGCGGATCGAAGGCCCGTCGCCGGCGCCTGCAGGCGGGACGTAGCCCTTCATCAGCGACGGCCCGGCGATGCAAATCTCGCCTTCCGCGCCGGTGGGGACGGGCGTCTCGCTGCCCGGCGCGAAGACGGCGACGCGCTGCCCGGCAATCGCGGTGCCGACCGTGCCGATCTTGCGGGCGTCGGGGGGATTCATGGCCGCCGTGCAGGTGGCCTCGGACAGCCCGTAGGAATGGACGAGCGGTATCCCGAGATGGCGCTCGACTTCCCGATGCAGCTGCGCGGTCAGGGGCGCCGATCCGGAGCGCGCGAATCGCAGGCTGGCGAGCGCGCCGCGGGGCGGCTTGTGCTCGAGCAGGCGCGAGTAGTGGGTCGCCACGCCCGTGATATAGGTGGGGCGGTGGGCGGCGATCTCGTCAAAAAACTTTTCGGCGTGGAAACGCTCCAGCATCACCACCGACGCGCCGCAGGAAAGGGGAACGATCAGCAGGTTGTTGACGCCGTTGGTGTGGTGCATCGGCATCACATGCAGCACTCGATCCTCGGGCGTGACGTCAGTGCGCTCGGCCACGCCCCGCGTGTTCGAGAGCAGGTTGCCGTGCGTGAGCAGGACCGCCTTGGAGGTGCCGGTGCTGCCGGTGGTCGAAATCAGCACCGCGTCGTCATCTGGCGTAAGGTCGGTGACGTGGCGCTGCACCGCGCCGTGCGCGTCGTCCAGGCGGAGGACGGTTCCCGCCGCGGTTGCCGCCGCGATTCCCGCATGCTCCGCGTCGGCCAGCCGCCAGTGGATGTCCGCGCTGTGCAGTCTCTGGCCAATTTCCTCCGGCGACAGTCGAGGATCGGTCACGTATGCCACCCCGCCCGCCGCCAGGATGCCGAGAAAGCCCGCCATCGCGTCGGTCGTCCGGCCCGCGAACAGCGCGACACGCGCTCCACGGCTGAGCTCGCGATCGAGCAGCATCCCCGAGATGCGCGTGACGGTGTCCGCCAGCGTGGCGTAGTCCATCGAGCGCCCGTCGGCCCACAACGCCAGCCGCTTGCGAATGGCGGGGTCGCGGGCGGTGGCGAGGATCAGCTGGGGAATGGAGGCGGAGTCGAACATGCGATGATCCGGCTTGGCTTGTCGTGGTTAACGAGTGCCGGTGGCTTCCGCCGCACGCGCCGCGGCGTCAGCTCCGCACCTCGACCGCGAACTCGCCCGCCGGATCGAGGCTATGCAGCGCCTCGTGCTCGCGCGCGGTGATGGGCGCCGTCGGCCTCGCTGCGCCGGCGTCGAACTTGAAGCCAGTGCGCTCGATCACGTCGCCCGGCTTGACCTGCGGGTTCCAGGATTCCAGAGCGAAACGCGAGCCGGGGACCGGCTCGCGCTGAAATACTGCCATGGGAGTAACTAATGTCGTCAGATTCCCGGCCGCAGTGACAAAGTCGAGCTTTTCCACGAGAGCGCGCGGGGAGTGCTCGGTGCGCCAGGTCGCAACCCGCTTCGCGGTCGGCATCATCACCGCCGCGCCGCCGCCGCCCGGCAGCCGCACCCTGGGGCTGTGCCAGTCGCCGATCACCGAGACGTTGGTGCGCCCCTGGCCGTCCACCTGCGCGCAACCGAGAAACACGAGATCGAGCCCGCCACGGGCGCACAAGTCGTAGAAATCCTCGTTGGAGAAGATCGCCGGCGAGCCCTCGACGATCGCGGGGTCGCTGCTGGAATGCGGGATTTTCTTCGGCACCGGCTCGACGCCGCCCGCGACGTTGAGATAAGTGTAGTGAAAATCGTAAGCGCGCTTGGCCAGCAGGCAGGCGAGCATCGGCAGCGTCGAGTTGACTCCGCTGAACGCCAGCTCGCCCGGCCTGATCTGCCGCGCCAGGTTAACTACGATGTAGGAGAAGGGGGTCCAGTCGTTGTTCATAAATGCGTGATTCGTGAATCGTGATTTGTGATTCGAGAGGGCGCCGTTCGATTCACGACTCACGAATCACGATTCACGCTCTCGGGAGCCGACTTGAGATGCGCTTCCAGCACTCCCGGCGCATCCTCCATGTAGGCTTCCACTGCCCCGTAGTCCACTTCGTAGAGAGGATGCATGGAACCGGGCCACGCGCCGCGCGGCACTATTGCAGCGGCTTCCACCATGAAGCCCGGCACCAGCGTGAGTTCCGGCTGGGCCGCGAGCGTTTCCGTGGGAACTAACCGCTCGGCGGTGACCAGGACGCGCTTCGCCGCGCGCGTCAGCGGGTGGTCCCAGAACGGCGAGCCCAGCACGCGCGCGTTGCCGTGCTCGTCCGCTTCGTTGGCGTGAATCACCACGACGTCCGGGCGAATGGCGGGGATGACATAGACTTCCTGGCCCGAGCCGTACGGGTCCAGGATCTTCTGCCAGCGGTTGAGTCCCGCCAGCTCGCTGCCATGCACGCCGCCGACCGGCTGGAAGGGGATCCCGTATGCGGCTGCACGCAGCCCGGCGACGAGCGTCATTCAAGCGTGCTCTTCGAGTGCCGCCTCCTTGCGCTCGATCGCGCGGCGGTACCACTGTGCAAGACCGAAGTTGCCCTCCATGGCGACGATCCCGGCACGCACCTTCGCAACCGCGCCGGCGCGGCACAACAGGTCGAGGTCGTAGCCGGGTGACGGCTTGATGATTTCCAGGTTGCGGCGCTGTTGCCGCGCGAGCTCCCGCACCAGCGCGAACGGGCCGCGGTGGAGGAACACGCCGCCCAACCCGAGCGCGGAGCCGTCAGGGATGCGCGCGGCGAGTTCGGCGAGACTCACGAGTTTGGATGGCGCGGCGCGGGTCATTCGGGACGTCCGGGAGCGGATGTGGAAATCATAGCACTAAGGAATTCGCCGGGCCCCGGCCCGGCGAATTCCTGAAGTCCAAGGTATGATTAGTGCGGCATCCGCATTTCCGATGCGATAATGTCGCCCTCCCCGGAAGGGTTCCTCATCGGCGCCTGAAACGTGGCCCGCTCGACCAGGACAGGTAACAAAATGAGGGGATACTCCCCTCATGCTCCCCTACATCAGGGGCCGTTTCGTTCATTTTGAAACGGCCTCTCAGGAGAAACGATATGAGTGCCACCGAGCGCAAGCTCGCGAAGATGGGGTTGCGGCTGCCGCCGGTCCATCCCTATCCCAGCCCCAACCGCATCCCGTGCGTGCAGGTCGGGAATATTCTCTTCCTCGGCGGGCACAGCACCGCGCGCCATCCGCTCATGCTCGGCGCGAAGAACGTCGGCAAGGTCGGGAGCGAGATCACCGAGCAGGAGGCCTACGTGGCCGCGCGCGCGGTCGCGTTGCAGATACTCGCCTCGATCAAGGCTCAGGTCGGCGACCTCGATCGCGTCAAGCGGGTGATCCGGCTGCACGGCATGGTGAATTCCGCGCCCGGCTTCGAGAAGCAGTTCGGGGTGATCGACGGCGCCTCCGACCTGTTCTTCGAGTTGTGGGGGCCGGAGCGCGGCGCCCATGCGCGCTCCGCGATCGGCGTCGCGGAACTGCCGCGCCGCTCGGTGCTCGAGATCGTGGGCGAGTTCGAGCTCTACCCCGAGCGCCGGGTGGTGAAGCGGGGAGCCGGGAAATAAGCTGCGCATGGGGGCGACATGAGAACGACGATCCGGGCCGCCGCGCTGGCGGTATTGATGTGCGCCGGGGCCGGCGCCGTTGCGCAGCCCTATCCCGCCAAATCCATCCGGGTTATCGCGGGATTCCCACCGGGCTCGGGCGCCGATATCACCGCGCGCGTCATCGGCGCGCGGTTGAACGATGCGCTGGGCCAGCAGGTCGTCGTGGACAACCGGCCAGGGGCGGGCAGCAACATCGCGGCTGAGCTGGCGGCGAAATCCCCGCCGGACGGCTACACGCTCTTCATCGGCACCGTGGCGAACACCATCAACGCCACGCTCTACCCGAAACTGCCGTTCGACTTCGCGCGCGATTTCGCGCCGGTCGCGCTGACGACCGCCGCGCCCAACGTGCTCGTCGTGCACCCATCGGTTCCGGTGAAATCGGTCAGGGACCTCGTCGCGCTGGCAAAAAGCCGCCCCGGACAACTCAACTTCGCCTCCGCCGGCACCGGCACCGCGCCGCACCTGTCGGGCGAGTTGTTCAAGGCGATGGCCGGAGTCAACCTGGTCCACATCCCCTACAAGGGCAGCCCGCCGGCGGTGACCGACCTCATGGCGGGGGAGGTCGCGCTCATGTTCTCGCCGTCCTCCAGCGTCCTGCCGCACATCGCCAGCGGGCGCCTGCGCGCGCTGGCGGTCACCACGGCATCGCGCCTGCCGTCGCTGCCCGAGTTGCCGACGATCGCCGAGTCCGGCCTCAAGGGCTACGAGACCCTCACCTGGTTCGGGTTCGTGGCGCCGGCGAAAACCCCGCCGGCCGTCGTGACGCGGCTCAACACCGAGATGGTGAAGGTGCTGGCGCTGCCGGATGTGCGCAACCAGTTCCAGATCCAGGGCGTCGAAATCCTTGGCGGCACGCCCGAGCAATTCGCGACCTACATCCGCGACGAGATCACGAAGTGGGCCAAGGTGATTCGGCTTTCGGGGGCGAAAGCCGAATGAAAACAAACAGCGTGATTCGTGAATCGTGAGTCGTGAATCGACTCTGGCAGGAAACTTCTTCTCCCGCGTCGCCAGCGGAGCGGGGTTCGAATCACGAATCACCAATCACGATTCACGTATTTGAGGAAACAATGGCCTCCGGCGTATTCGACGACGCATTGATCAAGCACCTGTGGAGCACCGACGAGCTGCGCGCGATCTTCAGCGACGCGAACCGGGTGCAGAGGTGGTACGACTTCGAGGCCGCGCTCGCGCTGGAGCAGGCGGAGCTCGGCATCATTCCGCGCGCCGCGGCGCAGGACATCGCGGCGAATGCGAAGGTCGGGAACGTGGACATCGAGGCGATCGCCGCCGAGATTCGCCGCATCAAGCACCCGCTGATTCCCGCGCTGAAGGCCGTCGAGAAGCTGTGCCAGGACGGTCACGGCGAGTACATCCATTTCGGTCCGACCACGCAGGATGCGCTCGACACCGGCGTGGTCCTGCAGATCAAGGATGCTCACGCGATCTTCCTGCGCGACATGAAAGCCATCGGCAAGGCGCTGTACCAGCTCGCCGACGCGCACAAGGCGACACCGATGGCGGGGCGCTCGCACGGGGTGCAGGCGCTGCCCATCACCTTCGGCCACAAGGCGGCGATCTGGCTCTCCGAGATGGGGCGCAATTACGAACGCCTGCGCGGCCTCGAAACACGCACGTTTGTGGGAGGAATGGTCGGAGCCGTGGGCACTCAAGCCTCGTATGGGCCGCAGGCGTTCGAACTTGAGCGGCGCCTGATGAAACGCCTGGGGCTGGGCGTGGCTGACATCAACTGGCAGCCCGCGCGCGACCGTTTCGCCGAGTACGTCTGCGTGCTGGCGATCATCGGCCAGACGCTCGGCAAGATCGCGAACGAGATCATCAACCTCGAGCACACCGAGATCGGCGAGCTGT
>CAYYZZ010000018.1:0-22085 GCA_964476235.1 uncultured Streptomycetaceae bacterium
TTCATCTGCGTCCATCAGCGGTTTAATTTTATTTTTCTTGGCGTCTTGGCAGTTCCTTAAGGCCGTGAATCGTGATTCGTGAGTCGTGAGTCGTGATTCGACCCAAGCCTGGTGATCAGCGTCTGGTTCTAATCCTGTAAATCCTGTCCATTTTTGTTTTCCCCTGCGTCCTCGGCGGTTCAGCTTTTCGTCACTCGTCAGTCGTCACTTCTTGATTTCTGGCACGTTCATCCCCTTCTGCACCGCCGGACGCGCGGAGATGGCGTCGTACCAGCGCTTGACGTGCGGGAAGTCGTTGAGATCGGTCTTGTGCCACTCGTAGCGCGCGACCCAGGGATAGGTCGCGATGTCGGCGATGGAATACTCGTCCGCGAGATACGCGTGGTCCTTTAGGCGGTCGTTGAGGACCCCGTACAGCCGCCGGGTCTCTTTCGAATATCGCTCGATCGCATACGGCACCTGCTCTTTCGCCGCGCGCAGGAAGTGGTGCGTCTGGCCGAACATCGGCCCCACACCGCCCATCTGAAACATCAACCACTGCAGCACTTCATACATGCTGCGGCCAGGTTGCGGGAAGAGCTTCCCGGTCTTGCGTGCGAGGTAGATCAGGATCGCGCCGGATTCCATCATCGAGATCGGCTTGCCGTCGGGGCCGTCCGGATCGACGATCGCGGGGATCTTGCTGTTGGGGTTGATCTTGATGAACTCGGGCTTGAACTGATCGTCCTTGCCGATGTTGATCGGATGCATGCGGTACGGCAGCCCGAGCTCCTCCAGCATGATCGAAACCTTGCGGCCGTTGGGGGTGGTCCAGGTATACAGATCTATCATTTCGCTCCTTCGCCGCTTATCGATGATGCGTGACCGGTAAATCGTGACATGGAAGGGCGTGACGTGGTCAGGCGTGACGTGATACACCGTGTTTGTGAACGCTTCACCGTGTCACGCTCTATCATGTCACGCAGCATCATGTCACGCTTTATCAGTCACGCTTCAATGCGTTCCGGATGGCCTCAAGCCGCGCCGCGTCCAAGTTGTTGCGGATGTCAGCGGCGCCTTTCGATGTTTTTGCGATTTCTCCCGCGTTGACCGTGGCGGCCGCTGCGCGCGCGCGCTCGAGCCGCGCTCGCGCGGGGCCGCTGCCGGGCTCGCCGGCGAACACCGCGGCCATCAGCTCCGCGAAGCGTTCCGGCCTGCGCCACGCATCGGCGGCGCCGAGGAGTTCGAGCACCGAGTCCGCATCCAGTTTCGCGGCATCGAGCACGGTGTTGGCGTGGCGCGCCGCGAGCAGGGCAAGCTCGCGGCAGTCGGCCGGCACCTTGAGCCGGCTCGCCAGCGATTCGACTGCCAGCGAATCGAGCCAGCCCGTCAGCGCGGCAAAACGTGCCGGGAGTGTCGCGCCCGCCTGCGCGGCGTCATCGAGCGCGCGCACGGCCGCCTGCGCGGCCTCGGGATCATCCCAGAGTGCGTCCACCTCCGGCATCACGCGGGCAAGCGCGCCGCATTCCCGCAACACGTCGAACATGCGCGAGGGCCTGGCTTGCATCAACCCGCGCGCGACTTCCTGCCACACCCGCTCGGGGACCAGCGCGTCAGCCTCCCCGTTCTGCGCCATCTCGCGCATCAGTTTCATCGTCTCCGGCGCAACGCGGAAGCCGAAGCGCGCGGCGAAGCGCGCGACGCGCAGGATCCTGACCGGGTCCTCGGCAAAGGCCGGGCTGACGTGACGCAGCACGCCGGCGTTGAGGTCATCGGCGCCGCGATACGGATCGATGATGCGGCCGTCAGCGTCCTTCGCGATCGCATTCATGGTGAGATCGCGCCGCGCCAGGTCCTGCTCGAGCGTCACGTCGGGCGCGGCGTGAAACGTGAAGCCGTGGTAACCCTTCGCGGTCTTGCGCTCGGTGCGCGCCAGCGCGTGCTCTTCGTGGGTCTGCGGGTGGAGGAACACCGGGAAATCCTTGCCCACCGGCCGGTATCCCTGCTTCAGCATTTCCTCGGGGGTCGCGCCGACGACGACGTAATCGCGGTCCTTGACCGGCAAGCCCAGCAGCTCGTCGCGCACTGCTCCGCCGACGCTGTAGATCTTCATGACAGCGTGATTCGTGAATCGTGAATCGTGAATCGAGCCTTAAGGTGGCAGTAACCGCGATCCGCAAATTGACGGCTCGCTACTGGCGGGTGGCGGCTGACGATCATCCCTCGCCCCGCTTGCGCCCGGGGCAGGAACGCCGTTTCGAATCACGACTCACGAATCACGACTCACGGTCTCGTGGCGGCGCACCTGCGCCCGGAATTGCTGATAGCGCGCGCGCGGCGTGCGGTTGCCGAGCCAGGACGGGGCCACCGCTTCCAGCGCAGCCGGCGTAATGCCGAAAGGGAAATCACAGCCGCACACGCTGTCCACCTTCATGGAGCGGTAGTTATCGCGCGTCATGAGCGTTACCGGCAGCCATTCCATGATGGCCGCCTGGCAGTAGGAGAGCGTGTCGTTCAGGCCGACGATCGGGCGCCGCCGGCCGGTGACCACTCCCACGTACTCGACCAGCTCGCGCAGGGTGTAGACGCGGGGGCCGCACAGGTCATAGCTCTGGCCGACGCTTTGCAGGCCGGCAAGGCTCTTCACGAACGCCGCCGCCACGTCCTCGACATAAACCGGCTGGAAGCGCGCCCCCGGGCAGGCCAGCGCCATCATGGGCGAGAACCGCAGCGCCTGCGCGAACAGGTTGAGAAAGCTGTCCTCTCGCCCGAAGACGACCGACGGGCGAAACACCGTCCACGCGAGTTCCGAGCCGCGCACGATGGCTTCGGCTTCTCCCTTGGTGCGCAGGTAAGCGCTCGGCGCGGCACGAGCCGCCCCGAGCGCGCTCATGTGCAGCAGGCGCGCGACGCCGCTACTGCGACACGCGACGACGAGCTTCCGGGCGAGCTCGACATGCGCCTCCTGGAAGCTCCTGGCGCCGCGGCCGTCGTGCAGCACGCCGATCAGGTTGACGACCGCCTCCGACCCGCGCACGAACGCCGAGAGCTGGGCCGGATCGTGCACGTTGGCCACAGTGACGTCCGCCGTCGGCAGCAGGATCAGCTGTTCCTTGGCGCGCTCGCGGTCGCGCGTCGCGACCCGGACCCGGTAGCCTTCCGCCGCCAGCGCGTGGCAGACATGTCTTCCTATGAATCCGGAGCCCCCGAGTACTGCGACCGTCGTGATTTCCATGGTAGCCCTGAATTCTACTGCGTGGCTCGTGACGGGTGGCGGATGAGTTGGCAGTTGGCAGATGTCAGTTGGCAGCAACTGCAAACTGCCCACTGCAAGCTGCAAACTTTTCATCCTTCATCCCTTCCCTTACGGAGTATCTGCCAGCGGCGTCTCCTTGCCGCGCTGCCGGGGGCCGATGACGCCCATGCGCTGCTTCAGCGGTTGCACCTGCTGGCTGAAGTTGTGGGCGTAGTAGCTTGCATTCGCCATGACCCTCTTCACGTAGTCGCGGGTCTCGTTGAAGGGAATGGTCTCGGCGTAGACCGCGCCTTCGATCGCGACTTCGGGGCGCCAGGCGCGCGCCCGGCCCGGCCCGGCGTTGTAAGCGGCCGAGGCGAGCACCGGCTGGCCGTCGAGCGTGTCGAGCACGTGCTTGAGATAGTAGGTGCCCAGGCTCACGTTGGTATCCACCTCGGTGACCTGCGACCAGCGCCAATCCTTCAGCCCCAGCTTGGTCGCCACCCAGCGCGCGGTGCCGGGCATCAACTGCATCAGGCCGCCCGCGCCGGCACGCGACTTGACGTCCGGAATGAAGCGGCTTTCCTGCCGGATCAGCCCGTAGACCCACGCCTCGTCCAGCGCCAGCTGCGAAGTATGGACATTGAGCACGTCGCGGTAGGGTGCGAGATAGCGCATGCTGAAATCGTGCAGCGCCACGGTGCGGTCGGCCGTACTGATGGCGCGGTCGTAGATCTCGTGGCGCAGCGCGACTTCCGACGCGGCAAGCAGCTGCTTGTCGTCGAACCCGCGGATTGCCCACAGCCATTCCCGGTTCGCCTCCGTACGGAGGTTGAGGCGGTAGAGCGCGAGCGCGCGGCGTAAACCGGGGTGCTGGCTCATGGCGCGCACGTCTTCCGCGCCCGGCTTGTAGGGTGCGGCGGGAACCGTGATCTTGCTGCCCAGCTCCTCCAGCGCAAGCTGGCCGTAGAAATTGAACTCCGTCGCGAGCGGCCTCAACAGCTCCACGGCTTCCTCGACGCGCCCCAGCGCCTTCAACGACCTCGCCTTCCAGTAGCGCCAGGCGGGCTCCGACGATTCCCTTCCGGTCATGGCCCCGATCGCCGCCAGCACCTCCTGCCAGTTGCGGGCGCGGAGCGCCGAGCGCACCTTCCAGGCGAGTTGCAGGTCGGAAAGATCGCCGGCGCGCGCGTACCAGGCAAGCGCATCGCCGTCGTGGCGCATTGCGCCGAGGTAACCGATCATCCCCCACGCGTAAGCCCGCTCTTCCTGCGAGAAGCGCTCCTCGAGCCTGGCCCAGTGGCGGGCCGCCTGCTGGGGCGAAGTGCGCGCCAGGCGATGCACGGCGAACAGGATCGCCTCGCGCGCGGCGCGGTTCTTGAGGTTCGGCGCCTGCTGGCGCTCGAGGTACCCCGCCGGGTTTGATGCAATGCTCTCCAGCACGCCGGCTTCGGGCCCCTGACCCGCCGGCAACCATTGCGCGACGCGGCGCGCCAGGCTGACCTGGCCGGCCTCCAGCGCAAGCCGGACTCTCGTCCACAGGTCGTCGTTGGACAGCATGCCCGCCGCAACCAGCGCTTCGAACAGCGGTGAGCAGCTGTCGGGCAGGTCGCGCGCGACGAACCACAACGGCCGGGCTTCGGGCAGCGTCTCGCTCGCATTGATGCGCAGCCGCGCCTGCAGCGCGTAGCAGGTGACCTCGACGTCGTCGCCGACGAGCAGCGGCAGCTCGGCGTCGAACAGCTCCCATTCCCCGCGCTTGCCGAGCGACTTGAGCCACTCGTTGCGCAAACGTTCCGCAAGGGGACTGTCGCGGTGGGCGGCGAGAAAAGCGCGCACATCCTCGACGGGAGCCTGGTCGAGCTTCGGGCTCAGCTGCCAGTAGAGGACATAGGGCTCGAGCAGGTATCCCTTCAGCCGGGCGGCGTGCTTGTCGAGCCCGGCGGCGTTGCCGGTGCGGAACGCCTCGCGCGCGGCGAGGAACTCGTCATCCAGGGCCGCGCCGTGCGCCGATGCGGCGAGCACGACCAGCCAAACAACCCAGAGCCTGCACATATACGGCACGAAATCCCCTGCGTATCGGCCTAATTCTAGCCGTTTTTTTTACTCGCCCGCACATTCCACAACGCGCCATGGGGGGCTGGCGTTGACGCAACGCGGCCGGAAGCCGGCGGGCAGATCAGCCGAGGAACAGCCGGTAAGCCGGGTTGCGGGTTTCTTCGTGGCAGGGGTAGCCGACCTTGGCGAGGAAAGCGCGGAACTTGCGCTTGTCCCGCGGCGGCACCTGCATGCCGACCAGCACGCGCCCGTAGTCGGCGCCGTGGTTGCGGTAGTGGAACAGGCTGATGTTCCAGCCGCGGCTCATGGCGGTGAGGAAGCGCATCAGCGCGCCCGGCCGCTCCGGGAACTCGAAGCGGTAGAGGATCTCGTCGTCCACCGTGGGCGCATGCCCGCCCACCGTGTGCCGGATGTGGAGCTTCGCCAGCTCGTTGTCGCTGAAGTCGAGGGTCTTCAGCCCGCGCCGGCGCAGCCTCTGAACCAGTTGCGTGGTCTCCTTGCGGTCGCGGACCTGCACGCCCACGAATACATGGGCCTGCCTTGAATCGGCGTAGCGATAGTTGAACTCGGTGATGTTGCGGGCGCCAACCTGCGAGCAGAACTCGCGGAAGCTGCCGGGCCGCTCGGGGATGGTGACGGCCAGGATCGCCTCGCGCTTCTCGCCCAGCTCGGCCTCCTCCGCGACGAAGCGCAGGCGGTCGAAGTTCATATTGGCGCCGCTGGCGACCGCCACCAGCGTCCTGCCGCGGGCGCCGGCGCGCCCGGCGTAGGCCTTGACGCCGGCGATGGCCAGCGCCCCGGCTGGCTCGAGGACCACGCGCGTGTCCTCGAACACGTCCTTGATCGCGGCGCAGATGGCATCGGTGTTGACCCGGATCACGCCGTCCACCAGCTCGCGGCACAGCCGGAAGGTCTCGCGCCCGACCTCCTTCACCGCCACGCCGTCGGCGAACAGCCCGACTTGCGCGAGCTTCACCCGCCGGCCGGCCTTGAGCGAGCGGTACATGGCGTCGGCGTCTTCCGGCTCCACGCCGATCACCTTGATCTCGGGACGCAGCCGCTTTACGTACGCGGCGATGCCCGAGATCAGCCCGCCGCCGCCGATGGCGACGAAGATCGCGTGGATGTCCCCCGGATGCTGGCGCAGGATCTCCATCGCGATCGTGCCCTGGCCGGCGATCACGTCCGGATCGTCGTAGGGATGCACAAACGTGAGGCGCCGCCGCTGCCCAAGCACGCGCGCATGAGCGTAAGCCTCGTCGTAGGAGTCCCCGCGCAGCACGACGGTCGCGCCGCGCGCCTTGACCGCCGCAATCTTGATCTGCGGCGTCGTGACCGGCATCACGATGGTGGCGCGGCACGAGAGGCGCTGGGCAGCGAGCGCAACGCCCTGCGCGTGGTTGCCGGCGGAGGCGGCGATCACGCCGCGCTTCAGCGCGGTCGCCGGGAGCCGCACCATCTTGTTGTAGGCCCCGCGCAGCTTGAAGGAGAACACCGGCTGCAGGTCCTCGCGCTTGAGCAGCACGCGATACCCGGTGCGCGCGGAGAGGCCGGGCGCGAACTCGAGCGGCGACTCGATGGCGACATCGTAGACGCGCGCGCTGAGGATTCGTTCGAGATAGTCGTTCTTTTTCATGGCGGCGGCAAAGGGTGCTAAGCATTCGGACAACACGAGGGGATACTCCCCTCATGCTCCCCGACATCAGGAGCTGTTTCAGCGATGGTGAAACAGCTTCTAAGCGTAACAGGAATAAGGGTTTTCAGCCATTTCTGCGGTCGTTAATCGTAAATCGTGAATCGTAAATCGTGTATATTTCCTCTGGTCCGCGATTCACCATTCACCATTCACGATTCACGGCTTTCGATGAACCAGGACGAAATGAAACAGGCCGCGGCGAAAGCCGCAATCGCCCATGTTCCCGACGATTGCGTGGTGGGCGTCGGCACCGGATCCACCGCGAACTGCTTTATTGCCGAACTGGTGAAGATCAAGCAGCGCATCCAGGGAGCGGTGGCGAGCTCGGAGGCGACGGCAAAACGGCTGAAAGACCTCGGCATCGCGGTGCTCGATCTCAACGGCGTGAACGAGCTGCCGGTCTACGTGGATGGCGCGGACGAAGTGACGCGTCATCTCGCCATGATCAAGGGCGGCGGCGGGGCGCTGACGCGGGAGAAGATCGTGGCGGCGGTGGCAAAGAAATTCGTGTGCATTGCCGACCAGTCGAAGCTAGTGGATGTGCTCGGCAAGTTTCCCCTGCCGGTGGAAGTGATCCCGCTCGCGCGCTCCTATGTCGCGCGCGAGCTCGCGAAACTGGGCGGCCACCCGGAATGGCGCGAGAAGTTCATCACCGACAACGGCAATGCGATCCTCGACGTGCACGGGCTCTCGATTCTGAATCCCGTCGAGCTCGAGGGCACGTTGAACCAGATCGCGGGAGTCGTCACCAACGGCTTGTTCGCGCGGCGCGGCGCGGACGTGCTGCTGCTCGGCAGCGAGCGCGGCGTTGAAACGATAAAGCGGTAATGGGTGGAAGGCGATACGAGATGCGAGATGCGTGAAGCGAGATGGGTGTATGCTCCGCCCGCCGCGTTGAGCATCCCGCGACCCGCATCACGTATCACGTATCACGTATCACGCATCAGGAGTGTAGGCGGGACGCAAAACTGTCATAATTCCCTGATATTGTCAGCCGTCTCACACGGCAGGAGCATCGGGATGTCCGAGCACACCCTGAAACAATTCGACGCCGAACTCGAGGCGGTGCGCGCGCGCGTGCTGCAGATGGGGGGGCTTGTCGAGGAGCAGATCGTGCGCGCCATGGAGTCCCTCGCGAACGGCAATATGCAGATCGCGGCCCGCGTGGTGGATGACGACCATCGCGTCAACGCGCTGGAAGTGGCGATCGACGAGGAATGCAGCACCATCATCGCGCGCCGGCAGCCGGCCGCGGGAGACCTGCGGATGCTGTTGATGGTGGTGAAGACCATCACCGACCTCGAGCGCATCGGCGACGAGGCGGCCAAGATCGCGCGCATGACGCAGTTGATCTACGCCAGCGACCGGCCCTTCGTGCCGCGCACCGGCGAGATCCGCCACATGGCCGACATCGCGCTCGCCATGCTGAGGAACGCGCTGGACAGTTTCGCCCGGCTCGATCTCACCGTCGCCGCCAAGGTGGTGCGCCAGGACGACCGGGTGGATGACGCTTTCCGCGGGATATTGCGCCAGCTCATCACCTTCATGATGGAAGACCCCCGTACCATCTCGCACGCGATCGAGATCCTGTTCATCGCCAAGGCGATCGAGCGCATCGGGGATCATTCCAAGAATATGTCCGAGTACGTGGTCTACATGGTGAAGGGCAAGGACGTGCGCCACACCAGCGTCGAGACCGTCGAGCGCGAAGCGCTCACGCAACATTAGAACCTATCTCAATATAGGGCCTGCGCCGTGCGCCTCGCATCCATCCCGTCCTGGCCACAACGCATCACGCGCCTATTATTGAGATAGGTTCTGGCATCGCCGGCGCGCCCGAACCGTAGCGGCGCGCCGCCAGATTCTTTATACTTGGCGTCCAGAGTCGAGAGGACGCCATCACGCAACCGACCCCGTTCAGCCCGTTGCAGGACCGCCGAGTCAACCCAGCGACCGCGGCGGCGTTGCCCCCCCTCCCCGCGTCGCGCCACGTCCGCGGCCGCCGCCTCATCCCCTGGTAAGGCCCATGCCCGAGTTCTCCACGCTCGCCGCGGTCGATCTCGGCTCGAACTCTTTTCACTGCCAGATCGGGCGCGTCGTCGGAGACCAGGTCTACCCCCTCGACTCGCTGCGCGAGCCGGTGCGGCTGGGGGCGGGGCTCACCAAGGACAAGCGCATCGACGAGGAAACCCAGGAGCAGGCGCTCGCCTGCCTGAAGCGCTTCGGCGAGCGGCTGCGCGATTTCGACAAGCACGCGGTGCGCGCCATCGGCACCAACACGTTGCGCGTGGCGAAGAACGCCGGCTCGTTCCTGAAGAAGGCCGAGGCGGCCCTCGGCTTCCCGATCGAGGTGGTGGCGGGCCGCGAAGAGGCCCGGCTGATCTATCTCGGGGTCTCGCACGAGCTGCCCGCCTCGCGCGAGAAGCGGCTGGTGGTGGACATCGGCGGCGGCTCGACCGAGCTCGTCATCGGTTCAGGCTACCGGCCGCAGAAGCTCGAGAGCCTGTTCATGGGCTGCGTCTCCTACAGCCTGCGTTACTTCGAGGACGGCAAGATCACGAAGGGCGCGATGAAGCAGGCCGAGCTCGCCGCCCGCAACGAGCTGCAGCCGATCGTGGCGAAATTCGCGCGCGGCAACTGGCAGCAGGCGGTGGGCTCCTCCGGCACCGTGCGCGCGCTCGCGGAGGTCATCCAGCAAAACGGCTTCGGCGAGGACGCCATCACGGCGGCGGGGCTCGACCGCCTGCGCGGCTATCTCATCAAGGCGGGCGACATGGACAAGGTGGAGCTCGCGGGGTTGAAGCCCGACCGCCTGCCGGTATTCCCCGGCGGGCTCGCGATCCTGAACGCCGTGTTCTCGGAGCTCGACATCGACTCGATGACGGTCGCGGGCGGCGCGATGCGCCAGGGCGTGCTCTACGACCTGCTCGGGCGCTTCCATCACAAGGACATGCGCGACGTCACGGTCGCGCAGTTCATGCAGCGCTACCACGTGGACGCGCTGCAGGCGCGGCGCGTGGGCGCGCTCGCCTTCAACCTCTACCGCAAGCTGACCGCCGAATCGGGGGAGCCGGACGAGGATGTTTCACGCAGCATCGCGTGGGCCGCGAAGCTTCACGAGATCGGGATCTCGGTCGCGTTCAGCGGCTATCACAAGCACTCGGCTTACATCGTCGGCAACGCCGACATGCCGGGCTTCTCACGCGACGAGCAGACCCGGCTCGCCGTGCTGGTCCAGGCGCACCGCCGCTCGCTCAACAAGACCGTGAAGAAAGTTGACGAGCACGACGTGGACTGGGACATGGTGTTCGCCCTGCGGCTGGCGGCACTGCTCTACCGCAGCCGCTCGGATGTGGCCCTGCCCCCGCTGCAGGCGCGCCGCCAGGGCAAGAAGTTCCGCCTGGCGATCGATCCCGCCTGGCTCGCGCGCAATCCGCTCACCGTCACCGCCCTGCACGACGAGATCCGCGAATGGGACAGGATCGGCTTCGAGATCAAGGTCCCGGGGCTCGAAGAGCCGGAAGCGGGCGAACTCGCCCTCGCGAGCTAGCTTCGCGCGCCGGCACCGGGCTTCCCCGTTATTTCTTCTTGTTCTTCTTCTTGACGCGCTTCAACGCGTCCTCGATCGCGCCGCACAGCGTTTTCAGCACCTTGATCCGGGCGTAGTACTTGTTGTTGGCCTCGACCAGGGTCCACGGCGCAGCGGAGGTGCTGGTGCGGTCCACCATGTCGCAAACCGCGCGCTCGTATTCGTCCCATTTCTTGCGGTTGCGCCAGTCCTCCTCGGTGATCTTGAAGCGCTTGTAGCCCACCTTCTCGCGCTCCTTGAAACGCCGGTGCTGCTCGTCCTTGCCGATCGCCAGCCAGAATTTGACCACCACGACATCGTGCCGCGCGAGCTCCTGCTCGAACTCGATGATCTCGCCGTAGGCGCGCATCCAGTCCGCCTCCGAGCAGTATCCCTCGACGCGCTCCACCAGCACGCGGCCGTACCACGAGCGGTCGAAGATGGTCACGATCCTGCGGCGGGGCAGGTGCCGCCAGAACCGCCACTGATAGGGCTGCGCGCGTTCCTCCTCGCTCGGCGCGGCGATCGACACCGTGTGATAGTACCGGGCGTCGATCGAGCGCGTGACCCGGCGGATGGCGCCCCCCTTGCCGGCGGCGTCGTTGCCCTCGAATACCGCGACCACCGAGATCTCGTCGAAGCGCGGATGCCGCGACAGCAGGTTCAACCGCCCCTGCCATTTCTCGAATTCCTTCCGGTACTCGTCCTGGGTCATCGGCTGATCGAGCTCGAGGGCGCGGATCACATTGAGCCGGTCGAGGGCGGGCAGCAACGGCGGGGTTTTGTCCGGCAAACGCTTGACCGGCTTCTCATCCAGGCGTTCCCGCATCGCGGCGAGCAGGGTCCGGCCCACGGCCAGTGACCGGTATTGCGGGTCGGCGCCCGGCACCGGTATCCACGGCGCTTCCGCGGTGCTGGTCCTGCGTATGAAGGGTTCGCAGACCGCGGCGAAGTCGTCGTAGCGATCCAGCAGCTTCCAGTCCAGGTCGGTCACGCGCCAGCGGGTCTTGGGGTCCCTGGCGAGCTGCTTCAAGCGCTTTTTCTGCTGTTTCTTCGAAAGATGAAACCAGAACTTGAGGAGCAGCACTCCCTCGTCGCACAGCATCTTCTCGATGCGCTGGATCTCGGAGATGCGCCGGTCGTACTCCCCCGCCTTGATGCGCCCCATGACGCGTTCCACGACGGGTTGCGTATGCCATGCGCCGAAGAAGATGCCGATCCGGCCCCTGAGCGGCAACGCGCGCCAGAAACGCCACATGTGGGGCCGCTCGGCTTCCTCGTCCGACGGGACGCCGAATGCGCGCGTCTCGATGTAGCGCGGATCCATCCACTCGTTGAGCAGGTTGACCGTCTCGCCCTTGCCCGCGCCTTCCACGCCCGCGATCAGGATAAGCACGGCAAAACGCCCGTTCTGCCGGAGGTCGTTCTGCGCGTCCAGCAGCGCCTGGCGCAGTTTCGCTTCCTCGCGGCGATAGACCGCCTTGCTGATGTCGTGGTTGAGTTCCGCCGACTCGAACATGAGGCCTTCCCCTAGAGCACATCCGGCGCGATCACCGCGCGCACGATGACGTCATCAGTGCCGCGGCTCTCGAGCCACCAGATGGCGCCTTTCCCGATGCTCAAGTCAGCTGCCTTCCCTGTGAGCGCCAGCGCCGCAGCCTGGCCCAGCGTCGGCTGGTGGCCCACGACCACCACGGTGCCATCGCCGGACGGCCAGCCCGCCGTTTTCAACACGGACCGGCTATCCGCCATCGTTCCAACCCCGCTGCCGGTCTCGAAATGCCGGGTGAGCGCCCGAGCGGTCTGCTGCGCGCGCCTAGCCGGGCTCGCCAGGACACGCGCACCCTCGGGCAGCCGCTTCCTGAGCCAGGACGCCATGCGGCGCGCCTGCTCCTCGCCCTTGGCCGTGAGTCGGCGCTCAGCGTCAGGCTTGCCGGGTGCCGTGTCTTCGGCGTCGGAGTGACGCCAGAGTATCAAGTGCATAAAACGTGACGAGTGGTGGGTTACGGACGTTCCTGCCAGAATGTTTCGGCGGAGCGGGATTCCTTCCAGGCGTTCTTGAGCTCGCGCTTCAAGGTCGCCGCCCGACCGCGGCTCCAGCCCCGGAGGATGGCCTTCGCTTCGAGCACGCGCCGGCCGGAGTCGCCGCCGAAGCCATGCGACATCAGGTTCGCCACCGTCGCCGCATCGTTCATCGCCCCCAGTATATCTTGCAACCCGGAGAGCCGTTTGAGCGCCGCGCGCGCCGCTTTCTCGTCGTAGAGCGTGGCAAAAAAATCGGCGGCATAGCGGAACTTCTTGATTGCGATGCGCAGCCGGTGCAGCTCGATGGCCGACCGCCCGCCGAGCTTGCGGCCCTTCTTTAATACTTGCCCGTAGCGCTGTTCCAACACCGCCCCCGCGAACCCGACAACCGGCGCACGCCATGCCGTCCGCGCAGTCGGGTCTGCGCGCGTCAGCCAATCTTCCGAGCCCAGCCACGCCGCCAGCCAGAGCGCGAGGTGACGATAGCGCGCCGAGCGCACCGCCCGCCGTGCCCGCTGATTGGCGCCACGCCGCAGCTTCTCGCAGCGCGCGGCGAAGTCCCTCAGCCCCTCGTGCGGGCCGAATTCGGCCTCGATCGGGGGCAGCGTCTCGGCCACGAACACGTCCCAGTCGCGCGCCGGGCCGAGGCTGGCCGCGAGCCACTTCAGCTCGGTGCGAACGGGGGAAATGACCGGCTCGGGAAACGGCGGCGCGAACACCGCCAAGGCCGAGCGCAGCCGCCGCAGCGCGACCCGCATCTGGTGCAGGTACTCGGGATTGCGGCCCTCGAGCATGCCGCGCTCGTTGGCCTGGAGGTGCGCGAGGTTCGCCCACATCACCGCCTTGAATGCCTCGTTCACTGGCATCCCGCGATCGAGCACCGCCGGCCGCGCCTTGACCGGCGCCTCCGGTTCGCCGCGCGCGAGCGCGTAGCCGCGTTCCGCCTTCGAGCGATCGCCAATCGACAACGGCACGTCTTCCGCGAGTTTGAGCGCAAGCTCGTAGAGATGGTGCGGCGCGCCCTCCTTCAACTCAAGCTCGAGCTCGCTCAGCGTCTCGGCGCGATTGCCGCTGCGAATCACGCCCTGGTCGATGCTCGCCTCGACGCGCGTTCCGGCGTGCGGCTCGATCACCCGGCTGTTGCGGGTGAAGTCGGTGGTAAACACGGGCTTGAGCTGCGCGCGCAACTGGGGCGAAGCAAACGCATCGGTCAGCGCGCGGTCGCGGATCCGCGTGACGTCCGGCGCGGATCCCGCAACCTCGGCCTCCGCCTCGGTGCGCTGGTGCAGCCCGCCCTGCGCCTTCCCCCTGCTCTTGACGGTCTGCACCCACCGCCGCCCCTCGCGCCGCACTCGCAGCGCGATGCCCTGCCGCCATAGGTCGAGCGCCGGCGTGTCGTAGTAAATGCTGTAGAGCCGGCTTCCCCCCGCTCTTCCGCGCCCTTTGAGCAGGCGGTGCGAGTTCAGCCGCGGCACCGCTTCGGGCGGCACCAACAGCTTGAGCTCGACCTCGATTGCGGAATGGGGGCGCTTCATGAAGGCTCCGCGGGCGGATTTCGCGGAGAGGGAATTCTAGTGCCGTTCCAGCCCAGGTGGATACAAGCCGCCTGGTTGCTTTCACGGCACATCGCGCCTGAGTCGTTACGGGTCAGTAACACGACAGGCTGGAACGGCACTAGCAGCGCGCGCCTAAGCGGGCAGTTGCGCGCGCGCGAGCATCTCGAGCAACGCTTCCTGCGCCGCCTGGGGCTTGCCGCGGCGCGGCGAGCAGAGGCTGTAGTGCCCGTCCTGGTCCATGTTCCAGGCCTGGCAGTTGTCCTCGAGGTAGGGCTTGAGTCCTTCGTTGATGACGCGTTTCTTGAGCTTCGCATCGAGCACCGGGAAGCAGATTTCCACGCGCCGGAAGAAGTTGCGATCCATCCAGTCCGCGCTGGACAGATACACGTCCTCCGCGCCGTCGTTGTGGAAGCAGAACACGCGCGAGTGCTCGAGAAAGCGGCCGACTACCGAGCGCACGCGGATATTCTCCGAAATGCCGGGTATGCCGGGCTTCAGTGCGCACACCCCGCGCACGATGAGGTCGATCTCGACCCCCGCCTTGGAGGCCTCGTAGAGCGCGGCGATGGTGTCCGGCTCGAGCAGGGCGTTCATCTTGGCGATGATGCGGCCCTTCTTTCCGTTCTGGGCGTTCTGGGTCTCGTTGTGGATCGCGCGCAGGATCTGCTTGTGCAGGGTGAACGGCGCCTGCCACAGGTGCTTCAGCCTGGACGCGCGCCCGAGCCCGGTCAGCTGGGTGAAGACGTCGCTCACGTCCGCGCCGAACTCCTCGTTGGCGGTGAACAGGCCCCAGTCGGTGTAGAGCTTGGTGGTGCGGGGGTGGTAGTTGCCGGTCGAGAGATGAACGTAGCGCTTCAACCGCTCCTCATCGCGCCGCACCACCATCAGCATCTTGGCGTGGGTCTTGTGGCCGACCACGCCGTAGACCACGTGGGCGCCAACTTCCTCGAGGCGCTGCGCCCAGTTGATGTTCGCCTCCTCGTCGAAGCGCGCGAGGAGTTCCAGCACCACCGTCACTTCCTTGCCGCTTCTCGCCGCGCCAATAAGTATTTCCATCAGCTCCGATTCGGCGCCGGTGCGATAGACCGTCATCTTGATCGCGACCACCGCCGGGTCGCGCGCCGCCTGCTCGAGAAACGTGATGACTGGCTGGAACGACTGGTACGGGTGGTGCAGCAGGATATCGCCCTCGCTGATCGCGGCGAACAGGTCCCCCGTCCGGTGGAGCTGCGCCGGCAGCCCGGGGCGGAATGTCGGGAACTTGAGGGTCGGGCGCTCCACCCCGTCGGGCACGCTGATCAGCCGCACCAGGTTGACCGGGCCGTCCACGCGGTAGAGGTCTTCCTCGCCGAGATTGAACTGCGCGAGGAGGTATCCCGTGATCTGGGGCGGGCAGTTGTCGGCGACCTCGAGCCTCACTTCGTCGCCGAACTGGCGGTGGGGCAACTCGCCGCGCAGCGCGGTGCGCAGGTCCTTCACCTCTTCCTCGTCCACGAACAGCTCGCTGTTCCTCGTCACCCGGAACTGGTAGCTGTCCACCACCTTCATGCCGGCGAACAGCTCGGCGACATGCGCGTGCAGGATCGAGGACAGGAACACGAAATCGTACTCGACCTCCGAGATGTCCCGGGGCAGCCGGATCACCCGCGGCAGCACGCGCGGCGCCTGCACGATCGCGTTGCCCGAGTTGCGGCCGAATGCGTCCTTGCCCTCGAGCTCGACGGCGAAGTTGAGACTCTTGTTGAGCACGCGCGGGAAAGGATGCGCGGTATCGAGACCGATCGGCGTCAGCACCGGCATCACCTCGCGGAAAAAATAGGCCTTGATCCACTCGGCCTGCGCGGGGGTGAAATCCGAGCGGCGCAGGAAGCGGATGCCTTCGGCCGCCAGCCCCGGCAGGATCTCCTGATTGAGCAGCTGGTACTGGATGGCCACCAGCTCGTGCGCCTCCTTCGCCACCTGCCCGAACACCAGCCGGGCGTCCATCCGGTCGGGGCCGATCACGGGCGTGCCGGCCTCGATCTCCGCCTGCAGGCCGGAGACGCGGATTTCGAAAAACTCGTCGAGGTTGGAAGAGACGATGCAGAGGAACCGCAGCCGCTCGAGCAGCGGGGTCGCGCGGTTTTCCGCCTGCGCCAGCACGCGTCGGTTGAAGGCGAGCTGTCCGATCTCGCGGTTGAGGTACAGCTCCGGGATGTCGCGTGGCTTGTTCATCGCGTCGCCAGGAGTTTGTCGGAGTTCGTCCCGACAAACTCCTTAGGCAAAACCGCCTACCAGAAAAAACAAAAAAGGTTCACAGGAACCGACTTCGATATCCGCCCTGTCCCCGGTTGCCAGCCGAATGGCATGCTTGTGTCCTGCTTCATTCCTGGTTCTCAGGCGGTTTTGCTTTAGCAGCCTGTCGGCTGCGAAAGTCCGCCAGGCTGCTAGCGGCGCAAGCATCAGCCCGCGGCTCGGTCAGTCGGGTGGTGAATAGCGCTGCCTACTTGCCGGGAGGAGGAACGTAACCGGAGGCGGTATCCGCACCGCCGCCGAAAAAATGCTTTTCCATCTGCTGCGCGAGATATTCGCGCGCTTTCTTGTCCGCGAGGTTGAGCCGGTTTTCATTGACCAGCATCTTCTGTTGTTCCAGCCACTGTTTCCAGGCTTCCTTGGATACGCGCTCGAAGACCCGCTTGCCGAGCTCGCCCGGATAGGGTGGAAAATCAAGGCCTTCCGCCTCGCGTCCGAGCTTCACGCAGTTCACCATTCTAGGCATGGACCCGCCTTCAAGCTAGTGCCGTTCCAACTTGTTTCGCCAAGCTTTGGCGGCTCGCCTGCCGGCGGCAGTCGTCCCTTGGAGAAATGGTGGGATAGGCATAAATAGTTGGAACGGCACTAGCGTCAGTGTACGACATAAATATTGCGGAAATGTTACGGCCCAGGAGTTTGTCATGCCTTCGTTCGACAAACTCCTTAGCCTGAATATTCATGAACATGCGGGCTAGGTAAACCGCAGTTCCAGGTTGGTGTTCTGCAGGCGCGAGGCGGCGAGCAGCAGAGGGTGGTCGGCGCGCGGCTTCTCCAGGTAGTAACCCTGCACGCAGTCCACGCCGAAGCCCTTCAGCATGACGAGCGTCTCCTCGTCCTCCACGCACTCGGCGATGATGGTCTTGTGCAGCCCCCGCGCCACCATCACGATCGCCTTCACGAACAGCTGGTTGTCGTATTCCTTGGGCAGGTTGCGGATGAACAGGCCGTCGATCTTCACCGAGTCCACCTGCAGGTGCTTCAAGTAGGCGAAGGACGAGAAGCCGGTGCCGAAGTCGTCGAGGGAAACGCCGCAGCCGGTCTGGTGCAGCGCCTCGATGAAGCGCTGCGCATCGTGCAGGTCGGACACCGCGGAGGTTTCCGTGAGCTCCACCACGAGCCGGTGCGGCGCCACCCCGTAGCGCTTCAACTGCTCGGCGATGAACTGCGGCAGCATCGGCTCGTCGAACGAGCGCCCGGAGATGTTGACCGCGAATGCCGGGATGGATTTCAACTCGGCCAGCATCTGGATGGACTCGCGCAGCACCCAGCGGTCGATCTCGAGGATCTTGCCCGATTTTTCCGCCACCGGGATGAACTGGCCCGGCATCAGCAGCACCGAGGGGTCGTCCTTGTCGTGCATGCGCACCAGCACTTCGAAGTGCGATAGCGAGCGATCGTCGGTGGTATAAACCCCCTGGAACCGCAGGTCCATCAGGTTGTTCTCCAGCGCGTGCAGGATGCGGTCGTTCCAGGACAGCCGCTTTACCATCTGGAAGCTGCTGTCGAGATCGCTGCGGTAGATGCGCCAGGCGTTCTTGCCCGCCTCCTTGGCCTGGTACATCGCGGTGTCGGCGCGCGCGATCAGGTCCTCGGGATTGTCGGCGTGATCGGGAAAAACAGCGATGCCGAGCGAGCTGGTGAGCCGCAGGCTCTGGCCCTCGTAATGGAAGCGCACCAGCGCGATCGCGCGCGTGATGCGCTCGGCGAGCACGCGCAGCATCTCGTCGGAAATCTCCGGCACCAGGATCGCGAACTCGTCGCCGCCCAGGCGCGAGAACAGTTCGTTGCGCCGCACCTGTCCCGCGACCTCGCCCGCGACGCGGATCAGCATCGCGTCCCCCGCGCGGTGGCCGAAGGTGTCGTTGATGTACTTGAAATCGTCGAGGTCGAAGAACAGCAGCGCGACCCGCGATTCGTGGCGCTGGGCGTCGGCGATCATGCGCCCCAGTTCCTCGTTGAAGCGGTGGCGGTTGTAGAGCCCGGTCAGCGCGTCGCGCTCCGCGAGGTAGATCAACTGGTCGGCAGTCTGGCGCTCGCGGGTGACGTCCTGGAACAGCCACAGGTGGCCGACCGGGCGGCCATAGACGTCCTCCACCGCGTGCACCTGCTGGGTGACGAGGCGGCCATCCACCATCTGGATCTCGAGCACGCCCAGGATCTCGTCCTCGCGCGGCAGGCGCAGCACGCGCTTGCCCTGCTCCTCCGGCCGCGCCAGCATGCTCGCCGAGCTGGCGAGCACTTCCTGCGGGCTGCGGCCGATCAGCCGCGTGCCCGGGGCGATCATCCAGATGCGGGTTAAGGCGGGATTCGTGTACACCACCCGGTCGTCGTGGGACACGAACAGGATCCCGGTGTCCATCGCCGCGAGCAGCGCCGAGAGCCGCGCGTGCTCGTCCTGCGCGCGCGTCAGGTATTCCTGCTGGACCGTCTGCGCGTCGCGCAACTCGACCACCGTCGCCTCCAGGCGCTGCTCCGCCTCCTTCCTCTGGGTGATGTCGCGGATGCTGATGCGGATGCCGAGATAGCCGCCGCGACTGTCGTAGATCGGGCGCCAGTCCGCCGCCGCCCAGAATTCGGAGCCGTTCTTGCGCTTGCCGTGGAACTCGTAGTCCTGACCGGTCCCGCCGCGCAGCGCCCGGTGGATCTGCCGCACGGTGCGAGTAACATCGGTTTCGGCGACGCACGGTGCGGGAAAGTTCGGCATGGCGAGGCATTCCTCTGGCGTGTAGCCAAACATGTCGAGCACGCGTGGATTGATCCAGATGAGCCGTCCATCGGGGTCAATCCAACACTCGCAATCATAGCTGTAGTCGGCGATCGCGGTGAACTTGGCCTCGTTCTCGGCGATCGCCCTGATGCGGCCCTGCAGCGCAGCCGCCATGGCGTTGAAAGCGTGGGTGAGCCTGCCCACCTCGTCGCCGCCTTCCACCGGCAGCCGCACGTTCAAGTCGCCCGCCGCGAGGTTCTCGGATGCCCGGGTGAGCTGCGCGAGGCTGCGGGTCAACCAGTACGAGAGCGCGACCGTCGAGAGGACGGACAGGATCAGGGCGATGCCGCCGATGACCAGGTTATCCCGGATCAGCTCGGCGCGCGCGGCGCGCATGAACACCGTGGACAGGCCGAAATGGAGCCGGCCGATTTTGCGCCCCGCAACATCGATGTCCATCGCGCTGTGCACGTGCTCGGTCTGCCCGACGAAAGGCTTTTTAGTGGAAGACTCGACGGGAGGCAAGGGGCTCGCGTGCTCCCAGCCGGCGCTCGCCACCAGTTTCTCGTTCTGGTCGAACAGGACGAGGTAGATGATGCCGTTGTCGCGGCGCACGCGCTCCAGGATGTCGGCAAGCGCCTGGCGCTGTCCGGCTGCGAGCGGCACCGAGAGCGCCGCGTTGAGCAGCTGCTTCTGCTCCTCGATGTGGATGCGCGCCTGCTCGTTCAGCCTGTCGTCCATGATGCTGATGCCGTTGACGATCAGCAGCCCCAGCATCATTACGTTCACCAGCACGCCGCCCAGCAGCAGGCGCGAGCGCAACGACAAGGAGAACGGCGCGGTCTTCACGGCTACAGTCGTTTCACCAACACCACCGATCGGCGCTGGTAGTTGTACAGCGTCCGCTTCTGGCGCGGCAGCGCATCCACGCCCTCCTCGGCGAAGCCGCGTTCGACGAACCAGTGCTCGGCGCGCGTCGTCAGCACGAACAGGCGCTTCAGCTTGCCCCGGCGCGCGCGCGCCTCGATCTCGGCCAGCAGCCGCTCGCCGGCGCCCAGGTTGCGGAAATCGGGATGCACGACGAGGCAGGCAAGCTCGCCCGCCCGCTCGTTGGGAAACGGATAGAGCGCGGCGCACCCGACCAGCAGCTTGTCGTGCTCGAGCACCACGAAGCGCCCGATCTCCCGCTCCAGCCGGTCGCGTCCGCGCTTGACAAGGATGCCTTCCGCTTCGAGCGGCTCGATCAGCCTCAACACGCCGCCGATGTCATCGATCTTCGCCTGCCGCAGCGTCTCGATCGGGTCGGGCGTCAGCATGGTGCCCACGCCCTTGTGGGTAAAGAGTTCCAGCAGCAACCCGTCGTCGATATGCCCCGAGATGAGGTGGGCGCGCTTCACGCCGTGCTCGCACGCGCGCACCGCGCATGGCAGGTAGAGCGACGCGTCGCTCTCGCTCGGCTCGGGCCGGGCGAGGAGCGCCTGCGCCTGGCGCACGGTGAGGTTGCGCAGCAGCTCTCCGCGCCGCCCGGTCACACCGATCGTGTCCATGAGGAAGATCAGCTTCTCCGCCTTCAACGCGGCCGCGGTGGAAGCGGCAACGTCCTCGAGCGCGAGATTGAAGACCACTCCGGTGGGCGAGTAACCCAGCGGCGAGAGCAGCACCAGCTCGCCGTCATCGAGACGTTTCTGGACCGCGCCGGCGTCGATCTTGCGCACCTCGCCCGTATGCATGTAATCCACGCCCCCCACCACGCCCATCGGCTTGGCCGTGATGAAGTTGCCGCTCGCCACGCGGATATCGGCGCCCGCCATTGGCGAGTTGGGCAGCCCCATCGAGAGCGCCGCCTCGATCTCGACGCGCAGGCGCCCGCTGGCTTCCTTGGCGGAGGCCAGCGCCACGTCGTCGGTCACCCGCAGGCCCTTGTGGAAACGGCTGCGGCGGCGAGCCGCCTTCAGCTTGGCCTCGATCTGGGGGCGCGCCCCGTGCACCAGCACCAGCCGCACGCCGAGAGCGGCGAGCAGGTTGAGATCGTGGGTGAGATCCAGGAACCGGCCGTCGGCCACGACCTCGCCGCCGAAAGCGATGACGAAGGTCTTGCCGCGGAACGCGTGGATGTAGGGCGCGACCGACTGGAACCAGTCGATGAACCGGTCCTGCGCGGACAGCCGTTGCCGCCGCAATGCCCGCTGCACAGGTTCCGTGGACGCGGCCGCCCCGTTTTCGGTTTCCGTCTTGCGATTGATGACCGTCTCCCTACCCGTATCGTCAACGCGCCGGATCAGGGGGTCGTTCCTGGCGCATTTCGTCGGGATTTCAAGCACATATTATGCGAGAACCCATTTTTAATAAAGCGTGAGTGGTGATTCGCAAAACGAATCCAAGTTGGCAGTTGGCAGCCGTCAGTTGGCAGCACCTGCAAACTGCCCACTGCAAACTGCAAGCTGCAAACTGCTTTTAGAAATCGCCCCACAACGCCTGCATCGCGGCGAGCGCCGCGACCGCGGCAGTCTCGGTACGCAGCACGCGTGGGCCCAGGCGCACCGGCGTGAAGCCGCCCGCCCGCGCCAGGGTTTCCTCCTCCCGCGTGAAGCCGCCTTCCGGCCCCGCCAGCAGCACGACGGCGCCGTCCGGCCTGGGAAGATCGCGCAGCCGGGTTTCGGCCCGCGGCGAAAGCAGCACGCGCAGCGCGGCATCACGCGCGCCGCGCTGCGCAAGCCAGGCTTCGAGCGCCGCGACCGGCGCAACCGGCGGCACGCGATTGCGGCCGCACTGCTCGCATGCCGCGATCACCACCGACTGCCAGTGCGCCGCGCGTTTTCCCGCCCGCTCGGCATCGAGCCGCACCACGCTGCGGTTCGCGGTAAGAGGATGGATCGCGGCAACCCCCAGTTCGACCGCCTTCTGCACGGTGTAGTCCATGCGCTCGCCGCTGGAGAGCGCCTGGCCGAGCACGATCTCGAGCCGGGACT
>CAYYZZ010000019.1:0-21396 GCA_964476235.1 uncultured Streptomycetaceae bacterium
GAACTGCCAAGACGCCAAGAAAAATAAAATTAAACCGCTGATGGACGCAGATGAATGCCGTTACAACCACCATAAGGTAGTGACTGCGCAACTTGATTCTCTGCACCTGACATGTCGATCGGCTTCCGGAAGCACAGGTTGTAACGGCATTTATCTGCGGCTAATTCCTGTTTTTAATTTTTGAGATAAGTTCCAGGCAGCGCGGTCTTCCCTAACCGGGCGCGGGAAGCACGCCATATCTTTTCTCAATGTAGGTCCGCATCTCCTGTAGCGTTACGATGCCATCGCGGTTGGTATCAATGTCGTCGAAACGCGGCCCCAGGCGCAAATCACTCCTGGTGTCTTCCTTGGCCAGGAGGCCATTGCCAGCGCGGTCCAGCTCGCGGAAAAGCGACATGTCGGTTTGAGCAGCGCGTTGGTTATACCTCGCCTCATCCCCGTTCGCCCAAACATTCACGCAATGTACCAATAGCAGTGCCGCCACAGAGAAGATCGTGATTTTCACGTTAACCTCCTAAGAGGCCGTTTCAAATGACTGGACCGGCCCGTCATGCAGGGGAGCATCCCCTACCGGCTCTGAACGAAATACGCGTGCCAGCATCCTCGAAAATGGAACTCGGCACTGTGCGGTGGCGCACATAGTCCAATGGGGAGCGATGCCCGAAGGAAGTGTCGGGCGAAAGGCCGCAGCCGGTCATCGGCCTTATCCGAGGATCACGTGCACCTGGTGGGCTAGACCATCATCCACGAGCGGAACTTGCGTCGGGCCGCCTGGAAGCGTCTTGCCGTCCAGTTCGACGCGGCTGACTCCACGATTCACGCCGTGAGGGTTCTCAACCGCGATCTCGTAGCGCGCGGAGCGATATCTGAAGACGATCTCGAATCGGGGCCACTCCCGGGGTATGCAGGGCGCGAGAAGCAGGAACGCTCCCTGCAGGCGAAAACCGAGGATCGCTTCGATGCCGGCCCGGTACAGGCACCCGGCCGAGCCGGTGTACCAGGTCCATCCGCCGCGCCCGACGTGCGGAGCGACCGAGTAGACATCGGCGGCAACGACGTAGGGCTCGACCTTGTAGCGCTGCACGTCGGCTCGCGTGCTCGTGCGGTTGATCGGATTCATGAGCGAGAACACCTCGGCGGACTTGTCTCCCTGACCGAGGGCGGCAAAGGCAATCACCGACCACGTGACGGCATGGTTGTATTGGCCGCCGTTCTCCCGAATGCCGGGCGGATAGCCCTTGATATATCCGGGATCGAGCGGCGTCCGATCGAAGGGCGGCGTGAACAACAAAGCCAGATCCTCGCCGCCGAGAATGAGCTGCTCGTACACGGCGGCCATGCCACGCAGGGCACGCGCCGGATCCGCAGCGCCGGAGATCACGCTCCAGGATTGCGCGATCGAGTCGATCCGGCATTCGTCGCTCGTGGACGAGCCGAGCGGCGTCCCGTCGTCGAAATATCCGCGCCGGTACCAGTCGCCGTCCCAGCCGTCCCGTTCGAGCGAGGCCCGGAGCTGAGCGGCGTGCGACAGCCACTTCGCGGCGCGCGCCGCGTCGCCGCGAGCTTTCGCCAACGGCCTGAACGCCACGAGCGTTGCATACAGGAACCAGCCGAGCCAGACGCTCTCCCCCTTGCCCATCTCGCCGACCCGGTTCATGCCGTCGTTCCAGTCGCCCGTGCCGATCAACGGCAGGCCGTGTTCGCCGACGCCGAGGCTCTGGTCGAGCCCGCGCGCGCAGTGCTCGAATAGTGTTGCGCTCTCATCCGCGATCATGGGCTGGAAGTAGGCATCGTGCTCGCCGGGCCGCAGCACCTGGCCTTCGAGGAATGGTACGGGCTCGTCCAGCACCGCGATGTCGCCGGTCGTCTCGACATAGTGAGCGGCGGCGCAGGCGAGCCATATCCGATCGTCGGAAATGCGGGTGCGGACGCCCTGGCCGGGGTGCGGCAGCCACCAATGCTGGACATCGCCCTCGACGAATTGCCGGGCAGCGGCGCGCAGGAGATGCTCGCGCGTCAGCGCCGGTCGCGACAGGGCGAGCGCCATGCCGTCCTGGAGCTGGTCGCGGAAACCGTAAGCGCCGCTCGCCTGATAGAACGCCGCTCGCGCCCACACGCGGCAGGCGAGCGTCTGATAGAGCAGCCAGCGATTCAGCATGATGTCCATGGACCGATCCGGCGTTTTCACCTGGACCGTGCCGAGTACATCGTCCCAATACCCGACGACCTCGCGCAGGACCGCATCTAGATCGGCCGCCCGGTAGCGAGCGATCAGGGATTGCGCATCGGCCGCCGTTGCGGCCTCGCCGAGGAAGAACACGATTTCCACCGTGCCGCCCGGCTCGAGCTCGACCGGGGTTTGAAGGGCGCCGCAGGGATCGAGGCCGGCACCGACCCGCTGGGAAAGGACTGTTTCCCCCGCAAGCGCGGCCGGGTTATCGAGCGTGCCATTGCGCCCCAGGAATTCCCGCCGGTCGCCGGTCCAGGCGGTCTGTCGTCCGCCCAGATCCGCAAAGGCGACACGGGAACCGAACGTCGTGTTCCAGGGGTTGCGCGCGAGCAGCGCGCCGGTCTCCGGATCGAGTTCCGTCACGACCGAGAGCGCGGACGCGCTGCGGGACGGGCCGAGCACCCACTCCACATAAGCCGTGACCGAAAGCCGCCGGGGTCGGCCCGACGTATTGCGGATCGTCAGCCGTGAGATCTTGAGCGGATCATCGAGCGGCACGTATTGGAGGAGGTCGAGCGCGACACCGTGCGCGGTATGCTCGAACCGGCTGTATCCTTGGCCGTGCCTGGCGATGTAGGGCGCGGCCTCGTCACGGATCGGCAGGGCCGTCGGCCCCCACAGATCGCCGGACTCCTCGTCGCGCAGATAGATGACCTCGCCCGGCCGATCGGTGACGGGGTCGTTCGACCAGGGCGTGAGCTGGTTCTCGCGACTGCTGAGCGACCAGGTGTAGCCGCTGCCCTCGACCGCGACTTGAAAGCCGAACGAGGGATTGGTGATGACATTGATCCAGGGGGCCGGTATCGACCGCCCGGCGCCGAGGACCGTCACATACTCCCGTCCGTCCGCGGCGAATCCGCCGAGCCCATTGAAGAATTCAAGGTTCGGCGGCACCGGAACGGTCTGCGACGCACCCGCGGGCGGCACGCGCATCGGCGGCGCGTATTTTGCCGGCGGTGCGGCGGTGTCCGTTTCCTGGAGACGGTTGAGCTGTTCCGAGAGCGTTCCGCGTTGTCCGACCAGCACGGCCCGGGCCATGGAGAGAAGCAGGGCGCGTGTTTCCACCGAAATGAGATCGGCACGCAGCGCGAACACGGAACCACGCGCGACGTCCGCTCCGATCTGCGGTCGGGACTGGCTCGTGCGAACCAGCGTCTCCAGGGCGATCTGAAGATCCTGGATATAGGAGGATGCCCGTTCGTTCAGGATCACGAGGTCGACGGCGAGTTGCTTCATGCGCCAGTATTCATAGGCCCGCAGCAACTGGCGGACGATGGCGATGTCCTCGATGCTGTCGATTCGCACCAGGACGATCGGGATGTCGCCGGAAATACCCTGAGCCCAGAGTGCAGCAGGCCCGCCGCTGCCGCGGCGTATGGTGTCGGACGACGGACGCAGCGACGGATCGGCGTAGAGCACGTGGCCCGCAAGACGCTGAAACAGGCTCGCCTGTTCCGGATCGACGCCGAGATGACTCAACTGCACTTGCGCCCGGGTCCACGCCAAGGTGGCCGCGCGGTCGAAGGCCGTCGCGTCGTGATGCTTGTCGGCCAGGTTCAGCACCTCTTCACGAGTCGATGCGACCAGCGTCCAGAATGCGATGCGCACGGTCCTGCCCGGCGGAACCCGCACGCGGCGGCGAAGCGCGAACACGGGATCGAGAACGGTGCCGACGGTATTGGAAAGCGGCCGGCCATCCATCACGGCAATCGGCGCCCGAACCTCGCGTCCGCGGCCGAGGAAACGGGCCCGGTCGGTTTCGATCTCCGGCTCGCCCACCGTCTCGCCTTCGACGATGGCAAGATGCGCCGCCCAGATTTCGGGCTCGGCGGGCGATCGACGCCGCCGCGTTGCGAGGATGGCGCCGATCTTGGCGAGATATTCGGTTTGCACGAAAAGTTTGGAAAAGACCGGGTGCGTCGTGTCTGCTGCGGGCTGCGCCAGCACGAGCTCGGCGTATGAGGTGAGCTCGATGTCCCGGGTCCGGCTGCCCGTATTCGCGACGGATACGCGGCGGACCTCGGCGTTGTCCTCCGGCGAGACGACAACTTCGAGGATCGTGGTGATCGTTCCGTCGCTCCGGACGAACTCGGCACGATCCTCGGTGAACGTGACGTCGTAACTGTCCGGTTCGACGCCGCTCGGCTGGTAGCCTGCGGACCAGACCTCCCCACTCTCCACGTCGCGCAGGAAGACGTAGGCGCCCCAGTCGTCGCGGGTGACGTCCTCGCGCCAGCGCGTGATCCCGAGATCGCCCCAGCGGCTGTAGCCGGAGCCGGCACCCGTCAGCATCACCGCGTAGCGTCCGTTCGAGAGCAGGTGCGCCTCCGGCGTGGCGCCGTGAGCAGAGCGGAACCGTCGCACCGCGGGGAGTTCCAGGTCGCGGACCGTCGCAGCCGTCCGGAATTCCTCGACCCTGGGATGAACCACAGCGACATCGCGCGGCGTGCGTTCCTGCAAGAGCAGCTCCGTCGCCTGCACGATCGGCTCGGCATGAAACCGTGCCCGCATCACGCCGTCGAGGAGAGCGTTGGCGATGGCAACCACCGTCATGCCCTGATGGTGCGCCAGGAAGGCGCGGACAATCGCGACGTTGTCCCCCTCGGGCAGACGCGAGGGTGTGTAATCCAGCGCCTCGTAGAAGCCGTATCGACCCCCCGCGCCGATGGTGGCGAGTCGGGCGAAGTTGCGCGCCGCCGCTCCCGGATCGACCATGGCTGCGAGCGCCGTCGCGTAGGGCGCGACGACGGCGTTCTCGCTCAGACCGCGTTTCAAACCCAGACCCGGGACGCCGAAGTTCGAATACTGATAGGTGAGCTCCAGGTCGCGAACGTGGTAGGCGGATTCCGAAATCCCCCAGGGCACACCGAGCGCGGCGCCATAAGCTATCTGCCGGCGGACGACGAGACAGCTCGTCTGCTCGAGCAGGCTGCCGGCCGGCGCGCGCATGACGAGCGACGGCATCAGATACTCGAACATCGATCCCGACCAGGAGATCAGCGCGGCACCTCGTTCGATCGGTATGACGGCGCGCCCGAGCCGGAACCAGTGCCGCGAGGCGAGGTCTCCCTTGGCGATCGCCACGAAGCTCGCAAGGCGCGCCTCGGAGGCGAGCAGGTCGTAACAGCTCGGGTCGAGATTGTCCTCTGCGACCCGATAACCGATCGAGAGGAGCTTGCGGTCCGGGTCGAGGAGAAAGCCGAACTCCATCGCGTTGGCCATGGCCCGCGCCGTCGCCTCGAGCGTCGCCAGGCGCCGTTCCAGGGAGCGGGCGGCGTCGGCGGTCTGGGTAAGGTCACGGCGGTGACTCTCGATCGACGCTAGAGTCGCCTCCGCCCAGAACAGCATTTCGGCGCCGGCGTCGTCGCCACGTTCGCTGGCCAGCGCTCGGGCGATGTCGACCATGGTTGTGGCCTGATGCGAGACTTCCGCCGGTCGTGAAGCGAACTCCTCCGGCGGTGGGTGTTGGAGAAGCGGGTCCTGGCGGGGCGCGGCGGCCAGCGCATCGAGCGCATCGGCAAGCTGCTGCCGCGTGATCGTCTGCGTCCGCCGGTCGTCGGGAAGTCCTTGCAAGGTTTCGCGCGTAAGGTCCAGGCCGTCATCAATGCCGGCAAAAATTGCCGGACCTGCCATCGGGCGGCCGATCCACTCCCGACAAGCATTTGCAAGAGCGATCAGGTGTCCGGCCAGATTGCCGCTATCCACCGAAGAGACGTATTGCGGGTCCAACGGGCGAAGATCGCGCGTGTCGTACCAGTTATAGAAGTGGCCGCGGTACCGCTGCAGGCCGCTCATCGTCGCGAGTGTCGCCTCCAGCCGTTCGACGGTCTCGGTCGTCCCCGCCCATCCGAAATCGCGGGCGGCGACCGCGGAGAGGAGGTAAAGGCCGAGATTGGTGGGAGAGGTCCGGTGCGCGACCATCGGCTTCGGGTCTTCCTGGAAATTGTCCGGCGGGAGCATGTGGTCCGTTGCCGTCACGAAGGTCTCGAAGAAGCGCCAGGTGCGGCGCGCGACCAGCCGCAAAGCGCGGGTGTCCGCATCCGAGACCGACAGGCGCCCCGCCACGAGCGGTGACAGGCTCGTCCATCGAGCGATGGCAGGCGATGCGATCCAAGCGAGTACGAACGGCGCTGCCACCGGCCAGGCGTCGCTCCCGACCCACCAGACGACGATCGCAGCAACGATGCCAATGGCGACGCCACCGATCATCTGCCGATAGAACCCGGGGCGGTCGAGCCGGGGGCTAACCTTTGCCTGACCTGCCGTGACCCAGTCGAGCAGGTGCCGGTGGCTCATGAGCAGACGAAACAGCGTTCTTCCGATCGCATCGGCCATCAACCAGGCTTGATGCGCGAGGAACACGACCAGCAATGCGGTCTGGGACAAAGCGAGCCACACATCACCGGTGAGGTTGCGCAAGTGGCTGCGTGCCGTGATCCGGGCACGTCGCGGCACGATCGCGGTGAGAACGGGAAGCAGCGTCGGCAATGCAATCGTCGACAGCACGAAACCGGTCCAGACCACGGCAGCGTGCAAGGGGAGCGCCCATCCCGCCAACAAGGCGACGACGCTCGTCGGCGCCGACAGCGACCGCCGCAGGTTATCCAGCATCTTCCAGCGGCCGATCAGCGGAAGCGCGCCCATGATTCGATCCTCGACGGAGGCGTCGCCGCGGCCGAGTATCCACGGCAGCAATTGCCAGTCGCCGCGCACCCAGCGGTGCTGGCGTGCGGCGGCGACGTCGTAGCGTGACGGAAACTCCTCGACGACCTCGATATCGGAAACCAGGCCGGCACGGGCGAAGGTCCCCTCGAAAAGGTCGTGACTGAGTAGCGTACTTTCGGGCACACGGCCGTCGAGCGCGGCTTCGAAGACATCCACGTCGTAGATGCCCTTGCCGGTATAGGAGCCTTCGCCGAAGAGATCCTGATACACGTCGGATATGGCAGAGGCGTAAGGATCGATGCCACTCGTGCTGGAGAAGATGCGCTGGAACAGCGACCCCTCGCGACCGATCGGCAGCGAAGGCGTAACGCGCGGCTGCAACACGCCATATCCTTCGACGACGCGTTGGGAGACGGGATCGAACCGTGGATGGTTGAGCGGGTGCGCCATCTTGCCGACCAGCCGGCGGGCTGTTTCCCGCGGCATCCGGGTATCGGCGTCGAGCGTGATGACGTAACGGACGCCGGCAGGCGGGGCGGGAGGTGGGGTGGAGGGTGAGGTGAAAGCGGGCCCGCCGACAGCGATGAAGGTGGTATCGGCCGCGCCGCGGAGCAGCCGGTTCAACTCGTGGAGCTTGCCGCGCTTGCGTTCCCACCCGATCCACCGCTTCTGCCCGTCGTTCCAGACCCGCCGGCGATGGAGCAGGAGGAAGCGGTCCCCCGCGGCTGCCGGTCCATAGCGGCGATTCAGGCGGGCGATGCCCGCGGCGGCCGCGGCGAGGAGCGCGTCATCTCCTTCAACGGTCTCGGTCGCGGCGTCCGTCCAGTCCGAGAGCAGTGCGAAATAGAGCTCGTCTTCCGGACTGGTAAGGTGGTGACTGGCAAGGTGGTGGATCTCCAGGCGCTCGATTTGCTCTTCGAGCGCGGCCTGCGTCGTGAGAAGGATCGGGACGGCGACCATCGTGCGCAGGTGCGCAGGTACGCCGTCGCGGAGCTCCAGGCCCGGCAGGATCGTTGCACCGAACTCTCTCGTGACGCCGCGGTTCACGAGCGCCATCGCCGCATCAATCGCCGGGATCAGCCCGAAAAGCGCGAGGAGACCGAGCCACCCGCCGCCGATTCCCGCTCCCGCCAGCACAAACAAAGGCAAGGAGAGAACGATCGCGGCGACCATGATGACGCCGCCGATATAGCCGCCGATGCCGATCGTGGCGTTGAAACGACCGGGCCAGCTCCGTAGGGGGGCGCGAAATCCGACCGTCGCCTCGAACGCGCGACGCCCCCCGGCGATCAGGTGATAACCTGGATCGCGCTCGCGCGATGCTGGATCCCGCAAGCGGCCATCTGGATCGCCCTCGGGGGGGCAAGGATCGCCCTCGGGGGGGCAAGGATCGCCCTCGGGGCGATGGGAATCACGCTCGCGGCCATTTGGCTCACTTGCAGCCAGAAGAGCCGCTCGCGCAATCTCCAGTTCGGTCAGTTTCGAGCCCCGCGCGAGCTCCTCGATTGCGCTGCGGTAGAGGTTGCGCGTCGGGAAATCCATGTCCGCGAAGTCGCTGCCGGACCGCAGCGTGTCGTCGACGAGACTGACGTTCTCGAACAGCTCCGTCCAGTCGACGTCGGAGATCAGGCGCATGCTCGTGATGATGTTGCGGACCGTCACGTTCGTCGCACCCTGGCTTTGGTGCTCGTCGTGCACGATCTCGTCGGCGGTTGTTCCCTGCGCCGCCAGGCGCTCCTCGAGCCACATCAGCGCCCGCGTGACCTTCGGATCCTGGTCCCGCAGCCGTTGCACGAACTGGACGGCGAAGGACTCCTCCAAGGGTGCCTGTTCGTAATGCTGAAAGACTGAGCGCATCGGCTCGCCCGGGTGCCCGTTCACGCCCAGGAGCCGGTCGGCCAGGGTATCCGCTTCCTGGCGCGCGGCGCGGCTGGTCTCGATGCGCCTGGCCCCGCGTCGAAGATTCTCCACGAGCACGATCCGCAGCGTGATCGCGACCGCCCATAATTCCCCGATCGACAGCGGCTGAACGCGCTGGTAGGCGCGCACGAACCGGCGCAACATCTCGGGGTCGAAGCGGCTGTCCGTATGAGCGACAAAGGCCCAGGCTACGCCGAAGACCTGCGGGTAGCCGGCGAAAGGTCCGGCGGTTAATTTTGGCAACTGCCGATAGTAGCCCGGTGGCAGATCGTCACGAATTTCGCGGATCTGCTCTTCGACGAGGTGGTAGTTATCGAGCAGCCACTCGGCGGCCGGGGTAATGGCACGACCCGCGCCGACCGCGCTTTCGATGGCGCGATAGGCTTCAAGCAGAACCGACTCGTTTTCCCTCAGTCGAGCGGCGAGAGATCGACCGGTCATCGGCCTCGCGGTGATGGGTTGGGCCGCTGCAAGGCTCTCGGCATGCTGCTCGAGACGCTCGATACTGAAGAGCTCCTCGCGGATGGACTCTTCGTTATCCCATGGTGCAGCCCGCGACGCGCGCCCGATGGCGCGAAGAATTGCCGATTTCAATATAGCCTTTCCGCCCCGCGCGTGCGCGGGATGAGACGTTCGGTTCGGGAACCTCAGCGGCGGCGTTCCGGAATGGCGGGCTGGCCCGCGTGCAGGAACCAGCGGTCGATCACCACGTGGCGCGCGAACCACTTGCTCGCGAGCAGCTTCGCCGCGAGCTTCTGCTTGAACTTCTCCGGCAGCCATGAAGACCCCGGCGCGCCCGCGCCCCGCTTGCCGAAGCGCGCCATCAGGCGGCCGACGTAAGGCTCGAGCCTCGATTGCTGGTAGTCGCCGCCCGCTTCGAGGATGACTTCGGCCGCCATCAGGGCGGATTCCACCGCCGGGCGTATCCCTTCCCCGCTTTGCGGATAGGCGAGCCCGGCGGCATCGCCTATGAGCAGCACGCCCTCGCCGGTGAGCTTGCGTCGCGACGACGGGTAGAGCAGGTACGCATGGCCGTTGAGCTTGCTGTGCAGGTTGCGCGGAATGCTGCCGCGTGCCCGCAGCCAGCTGCAGAACGCCTGCACGTGCTCGGAGAGCTTGTAGTTGTCCTCGCGGCCGAGGCCGACGTTGAGGTAATCGCCTTTCGGGAAGCACCAGCCGTAGCCCTTGAGGTCGGCGCAGAAGTAAAGCTGCGCGACCTCGTTGTCGAAACGGATCTCGCCACGCTGGCGCTCCGAGAGCGGTAACTCGATTTCCTGCGCGGCGACGATTGTCTCGGCCTGTCCGAGCTCGCTGCCGAGCGCGCGCGCCACCGGGCAGAAATGCCCGCCCGCGCCGACCACGAGCGACGTTCTGATCTTGCCGTTCACCACCCAGGCGCCGTCTTCGCGCACCATTGTCCTGAGCGATTCGCCCTGCGCAAGGCGCGCCTTCGAGCGCTCGAGCAGGTAATGGTCGAACTCGCTGCGCCGGATGCCGTAGCTCGCCGCGTCGCGATAGCGCACTTCCGCCTCCGCACCGCCGATGATGCCGGTGCGAAAGCCGTGCACCGGCTGCATCACCCGGCCCTTCGCGTAATCGGCGCAGTCGAGCGCAAGCGACTCGATGACCGCTGGCGTGATCCAGCCCGCGCAGATCTTGTCGCGCGGGAAGGTCTGCTTGTCCATCACGGTCACGTCGAGGCCCGCGCGCACGAGCTGCCTGGCGAGAGTCGAGCCGGCCGGCCCGCCGCCCACGATCAGTATGTCGCACGAAATCACGCGCGCCGGCCCTCTAGTGCCGTTCCAACTTAAATGGACAAAACGATTGCCGCATGCCATTCATCTTGCTTCGTGCCCCCGCCAATTCATCAGATTAGCCCGAACTAGCTGGAACGGCACTAGTTGTGCTGGTCGTACAGGTAGGCGCGCGTCCACGGCACGTCGTTGCTGCTGGCGCGCGCGAACACGACCTGGAACAGATGGAGCTTGCCGGTGTTGAACGCGGCGAGCGATCCGGCGAGGTACAGGCGCCAGGTGCGCACGAATCTCTCGTCGTACATCCCCCGCACGCGCTCGCGTGCATCTTCGAAGCGGCGCAGCCAGTGCTCCAGCGTCAATGCGTAATGCAGCCGCAGGTTCTCCACGTCGAGCACCGAGAACGGCCACGGCTCCAGCACCTCCAGCATCTCGCGCAGCGTCGGCGGGTACGCGCCGGGGAAGATGCGGCTCTCGATCCACGGGTTGAGCAGCGAGGGCATGTCCTGGCCGATGCTGTGCAGGAGCCCGCGCCCGTCGCGCTCGACCGTGCGGTCGATCACGCGACCGAGGTCCGCGTACTGCTCGCGGCCGACATGCTCGAGCATGCCGACCGAGACGAACGCGTCGCAGCGCCCGCTGATGTTGCGGTAGTCGTCCTCGATGAATTCGACGCGGTGCTCGACACCCAGTTCCCTCGCGCGCGACCGCGCCCAAGCGATCTGCTCGCGCGAGATGTTGAACGCCCTCACGCGCACGCCGTAGCGCGTGGCCATGTGCAGCGCGAGCGCGCCCCACCCGCAGCCGGCTTCGATGACCGACTCCTCCGGCCGCAGCCGGAGCTTGCGGCAGACGAGGTCCATCTTGGCGACCTGCGCGTCTTCCAGCGTCGTGTGCGGCGCCGGGAAATACGCGCACGTGTAGAGCATCTCGCGGTCGAGCCACAGCCGGTAGAAGTCGTTGCCGAGGTCGTAGTGGCGCTGGATGTTCGCGAGCGAGCCGGAAGGCGTGTTCGGGCGCGGGCGCTCGAGCCACCTGGCGATGCGGTGCAGCCCCTTGGGCGGCGGCGCCTTCGCCTTGCCGCGATAGATCATCTCGAGCAGCTTGACGAGGTCGCCCTCGACTTCGAGCGACCCTTTGCTGTAGGCGTCGCCGAAATGCAGATCGGGATTGATCAGCAGCCCGAGCAGCGCGAAGCGGTTGGCGATGCGGATGCCGGCCACCGCCTTGCCCGCGCCGGCGTAGACGGTCTCGCCGGTCCAGAGTGTCATCTCGATCGGCGGGTCGCCGAGCGAGGCGAGCATTCGGCGCATGAGGCGGGCTTCCAGGCTGAGCCTTGCTGGCGGCGCGGCTTCCGCCCGGGCCAGCCCGGCGGCGGGCGGCCGCATCGCGGGATCTTCGAGGACTTGTGCATCGTCGCGCTTCATTGCGATAGCCTCCTTATCCCCACCAATCGAGCATACTAACGCGTCGTCAAGCGCATTACGTGACAATTGTGAAGGATGCACGGAATCCTGCTTCCTGGCGAGTGGGATCACGGACAGGCCCTGAGGTTTCCCATCAACGGGAACACGGCTCGCTGGCGTTCGCCGTTGACTTGCGGGTGCCGATGCTTGGGCGCGAAAGCGATTGCCGCGACAAGCCCGTGAATTTCGCGCGGGTCCGCAATCCGGAGCATTCCGGTGAGCCCTATGCTGGCGAGCACCGAACCCAACAGGATGTTGACGGATCTTTGGAGGTCGTTGGTCAGCGCGGCGCGGACCGCGACGACCGATTCCGGCGCGAGTACTCTCGCGGCCACCGTGCCATGTTCATCTATCTCACAGTCGTGGGCGCGCCGGTAATGGACCGTCGTGGCGAACGCGTGTACGACCCGGTCAATGCCGGGATGGCTGCACCCGTTCATGATTGCTTCTTTCTTCATTCCAGATGGTTGGCTGGTGAGTGGAGGGGCATTGTTATCAAGTTATTGATTCCTGTATGAAATATTCTTCATGGCCCCAGCATGAATGGAATAGCACTGCTATCAAGATTAGCGGGGAGGCCATGTGTCGTATGTGCGACAGCGTACAGAACGACCGATTCGCGAGGAGGATCATCACTGCGACGAAGGAGACTTCGTAAGCACAAGAAAACCCGGGTGCGGCGATGGCGTGACGGTTGACGATCAGGCAAAGGGCCGTGAAGGGGGGCGTTGTGAAGACGATAGGGCTGCTCGGACTGTTGCCTTTGCTATTGATAGTCGCTTACAACAAGGTTGCGGGCACCCCGAGCGAGGCGGCGCAGAGCCCGGATCGGTCAGTCACCATGCCGGCGCCGGCCGTCGTGGGGAGCAGCGGCAATTTACCGGCAGGACTTTCCGAGTATGTGTTGTTGCACCAGACGCGCCATGAAAGCATCCCCGTCCATGCGATGGCGGGTGTGAAAGCATGTCCGGAATGACTTGCAGAACGGCAGGAAACCTTCATGATCATTAGCAACCCCGTGATCCGTCTCGTGCTCAACGCGATATCAGCTTGCGGCCTGATCGACAGTCAGCGCGATTCCGCCACCAGCCGCAGCAACCGGGTTGAGCAAAGGGATTCCCCCTTTGTGCTCGTCGCGTGGGCCCCTGACGGCAGGTGGGGGGTGTTTCAGCAGGACTTCGATAAACCGCAGGCCTCGTTTGACGAATTGCAGGAAGCCTGCGACTACGCAAACGAGCTTACCAAGACCCGGATAGACTCGATGGTCCTGATACGGAAAAGACGGGATTCTGCCGCTAATCCGGATTCATCCATGGCGGAAGGAACGATATGAGCCCATCCCTATGGATCGCTCTAGGCGTGGCGATCACTGTGTTGCTGTGCTATGTGCTCTGCATGCGCGTTCTTGTTCGCAAGAGCCGCGAGATCGACAAGCAGATTGACTACAGCAGGATTCGCCCATGGAAGGGCGACGAAGGCAAAGATTGACCGGCAGCGAAATCAGCTTGCGGTTTTATCGGGGAGCAACCGGTCCAGGCTTAACAGGAGCCAGCGGCACAGTTGCTGCTCCACCGAATGGTGCCGGTTGCACACCGCGGTCTGCGCCATCTGCGTAATCAGGCCTGCGTGTAGCGCAGCGCCAGATGCTGCAGCGTGCCGCCCTGCTCGAATTCCCTTTTCAGCACCGCCGCTTTGAGGCGATAGCCGTAGCCGGCGCTTTGCACCACCGCCCGGCTCGGCGTGGTTTCGCCACCCATGAATAGCGCGATGCCGACCAGGCCATCATTGCCTACGACGGCGATTTCCGCCGCAGGCAAGGCGGCAAGCAGATGGTTTTGTTTGGGTTGTGTGATGCAGGCATGGCTGGCCGGTGTTTGCCACCTTCAGGGTGCCGGTGCGGCCAAATACCGCACAACACGACGAGGGGATTCGAGCAGGCAGCATGCTCCAACCGTACGCTAGCGCACTGAACATCCTGGACCGGGAGGGAATAATTACCATCGGCCAATACTGGCATTGTTTTCTCAGGAGGCGGTTATGCGTACAATGATAGGTGTGATGATGGTGACTACGGTCGCGGCGGCGGCCTTCGGCTGCACCCAGAAGCCGCCGGTAACGGCGGCGGTGATCGAGGACAAGGTCTATACGGTGACGCCGGACCAGGTGCAGGTAAGGGCCGGGATCGTGACCGGCGAAGTCACGGAGATGAAGGTCACGGAGCGAGTCGAGAAGGGCTCCGGCCGCGTTGATTCCCCGGCGAAGCTTACGGGGAAGCTCAAGCTGACGAACAGCTCCACGGACCAGACCGTCCGCCTAGTTGGGGGAAAGATCCTGTATATCGATGACCAGGGGCAACTGATCAAGATCGAGGAGACGCAGACCGCACCGACCCTCAAGTTCCCTTCCTCGTACAACTCCACCGACCGGCTCGATCCGGGACAGGATGCGACCCAGTCCATGGAAGTGGACTTCCCCGCTGCAGCCTTGAAGGCGAAGAAACTGAAGGAAATCCGCATCGAACTCGCGTATATCCCGTCATCGTACAAACTGCAGACGGCCAACTTCAGCGTGTCGATCGGCGGCCAGTCAGCCAGTCAGTAACGGTCGGTCAGCAAGCAGGAGACGCGGTTTTCTGCTGCCTGCTCCGGGACGGGCGGCACAGGACGAACAGGAGTGAGCGCTGCAGGGCGATCGCGAACGAGGGCACTATCGAGAAAAAGGCCCGTATCGCTCCTCCGTATGTCAAATCGAAGTGAGATATGACCCGCACCGAAGAGCAGCAGATGCTTGCCAGCTTTTCCGAAATTTCGCAGGACATCAAGGCGCTTTTGACGCTGGTAAAGGATTTGACCCTGCAGCAGGACAAAGCGGACCAAAAAGCCTTTCAGCAGCTGTCACAGATCGCGCACAAGCGCTAACTCGTCGCACGCCCAGCAAGTGCGGCCGGGCTTTGCCGGAAATCCCTCGGAAGGGCTCTGATTTCATCCGCATGGCCGTACTTCTTGCAGGCCAGGGCGGCAAGCAGTCTGTCTGCAACAGGGACTCCATTCGCAACTGCCATTGTTCCCCCGCCGCAAGCAAGCTGCGCTGTATGGTCGCGCACATAACGAATAATTATTCCAGGCTCAACAGCGGTTCTACGGCCACGGCCGAACGCCATGCCGTCGCCGAGGGACGGCGAGTTAGTCTTTGAAGGTGGGCACCCTGTGTGCGTTAGCGCACGGACCGCAAATTGGGCGAAGAAGACCATGCCAAATTGCTGGATGGCCCTGGTCGAATGTCTCTAGTGGGGCGGCGTATCGAACCCATGCGCGAACCGGCGCGCAAGGCAAGGCGGCTTCTTTGACGTGACGCATGGACAACAACAGGAGATCGAGATGAATCAGGATCGTTTCGCGGGCATCTGGAAGCAGTTCAGGGGGAAGGTGAAGGGAAGCTGGGGCAAGCTGACCAATAACCTGCTCGTTGTAACCGCTGGAACGCGCGATCAGCTCGCCGGCAGAATCCAGGAGCGGTACGGAATCTCGAAAGAGGAAGCCGCGCGTCAACTCAAGGATTTCCTGGATCGAAACCGCAACTGGAACCTCTCGAATAGGTAATCACCGAACTGTCCGGAGGCCGGGCCTCTGCCAAACCCTATTTCACTTGGAGATAAACCATGGTAGGAATTGCCTTGAAAACGAATTGCGCGTTGGCTTTTATGATCGCTGGAATACTGGCAGTCGGTCCGGCAATCGCGGACAAACCATCATGGGCCGGTGGTGGTAAGGGCGAGAAGAGCGAGCACAAGGGAAAGTCCGAAAACAAGAAGAGCAGGCAACAGGATGGTGACGAAAGATCGCCGCGCGACAGTGCCGGGTCTACAGTCAAGATGCGCGAGCATTTTGGCGACCGGCACCGGACAATCGTCCACGACTACTACGGCGAGCAGTTTCGCCGCGGCCACTGCCCTCCCGGATTGGCCAAGAAACACAACGGCTGCATGCCGCCCGGCCAGGCCAAGAAGTGGACTGTCGGCCGGCGGCTACCGCGGGACGTGATCTATTACGAAGTGCCACCGGCGCTCGTCGTGCAGTTCGGTCGACCGCCGACCGGGCATCGCTACGTGCGAGTGGCAAGTGACATCCTGCTGATCGCGCTCGGGACGGGAATGGTCATCGATGCGATTCAGGATCTGGGAAGGATGTAACGAATCGCTTCTTGTATTGAAAAGAGGATGAAAGCAACCAAGCATCATGAAGTGATCGTTCGCCTGGAAAGCGGTGGCTCTCAGGCCGTTTCTTACGAGGCTGAACCCGGATTCAGAGTGGGTGACAAGGTCAAGGTGGAAAACGGCACTCTGGTTCGCGATCAGTAATGGGACGATCTCACCGGGGACCAACTCGCCAGCCGGATCCGGGAAACGTATGGAATCTCGGATGACGAGGCAGAGCGCGAACTCACGGACTGGCAGCAACGCCTGAGTGAGATCAATCGCGCCGCGTGACGACGCGGGCGCGAACGGCGACTATCGGGGGTTATTGCTTGCCGATTAGGCTCTTAAACCGCTGGATGGCCCATCAGAAGTGAAAATTGCCGGCGCCGAAGAGTCCAATCAGTCCGATGACGATCAAATAAATGGCGACGATATAATTCAGCAGCCGAGGCATGATCAGAATGAGAATCCCGGCGATCAGCGATACCAGGGGACCAAGAGCTAGGGTGATATTCATGGATGCGCCCTTTCTTTGTGGAAGGTGATGAACGATGGTTTTCAGTCTTTTCTTGACCATGCGCCAAAAATGAGCGCGCACGCGCCGCCGCCTATCAGCAACCAGCCGAGGATCGGCGGCAAGGATACCGTATGCGTCTGTTCGGTGGTCGCCGTGAGCGGCCCGATCTGGAGAACTTTCTCGGTCGTTGTGTAGCTGTAGTGGTCATAGCCGAGAACGGCTGCGCCCATGACAATCAGCGCGACTCCGATGATGAGGGTGGCTTTCATGATGCGTTAATCCTTGGACTTACGCCCGGTGATGAGAGAAATGTTGCCATCCGCCGAATAGCATTTACGCCAAAAACGATGTCGGCTCTGTACGGTCCCGCACAGAACGGCGTAATTGGCGAGACGACAATTGCCGCAACGATCGATGGCTAACAGCGAGTGCAGACGTCATGTCCGGGCGCAGCGGTGACGTGAAGAGGGGCGCGCTGAAGACCATGGGGTTTTGTGTGCTGTCGGTTTTATTATCGATGGCAGCCCACGGCGGGATTTCGGACGCCCTGAGCGCCTCCGGGCCGCCGCTACCCCAAACGCCGGCATCGCGATCCATTGCTGTTCCACCGTATGGTGCCGGTTGCACACCGCGGTCTGCGCCATCTGCGTAATCAGCGCCTGCGTGAAACGCAGCGCCGAGTGTTGCAACTGTCCGCCCAGCGCGAATTCCCTTTTCAAAATGCTCGCCTTGAGCCGGTAGCCGTAACCGGCGCTTTGCACCACCGCCCGGCTGGGCGTGCTTTCGCCACCCATGATCGGGCAGCAGGCGCGCGTAATCCGCCGCGGGAAGAGCGGCAAGCAAATGATTTTGCTTCGGGCTAGGTGGTGACGCCATGGCGGCACCCTCCTCACGGGCGTGCGACCGATAGCGTCAAGGTCGAAAACGCAGCGCAACGACGAAGGTTGATCCTGTGTAGTCTACACCCCCCCTATGTTTGCGACCATACCCTCTATGTTTGCGACCATACCTTCGGGCCCGGAACGGCTATCCCGTTTCGGGCCTTTTTCCTGTAGGCGATGCACCCCATGACGGCGCTGACGGCGGCCGCTAAGCTCGCCGCCGTCGGCTATTATGTCCTTGACGATCTGGTAACACCGGCAAGAGGCCGCTTCGAGACCCTTCCCGTCGAGAATGTTGATTTCGCCCCGGCTGTAGCTGATCAGTTTGCGTCGCTGCAGGGCGCCGGCGGCGTTGGTAACGGCAACCCGCAGCACGCCCAGCATGTTGCCAAGAAGCTCGTGCGTATGACGAAAGTGATTCGTTCCCATGCGATCGCGCGTCATCAGGAGCCAGCGGGCGAGGCGGGCTTCGACCGGGTGAAAGCGGTTGCACGCGGCGGTTTGTGTGATTTGAATTATCCGTTCGTGGATATACCGGTTCAACTCTCTATGCAAGGGCCCGCACTTCCCATATTCGCTGCGGAAGCGCGCGAATGTCATGCGCAAGGCCGTTCCGGTTCCCTGTACCAGGGCGCGCACCGGCGAGTCATTTATCCCGAGCGCCACCGGAATCCCGAGCATGCCTTCACGGCCAACCAGGCCGATTTCCAGTGCCATATGTCCCTCTACCGGCGTGAGCAAAGACACCAGCGAGTCGGTTGGAAAGTAGACATGCCGGATCGGCTTCCCCGGCTCATAGAGGACCTCGCCGAAAGTCAGCGTGACCGGCTCGAGGCTAGTCAGCAGACGCTGATATTCCTTGCGCGGCAGGGCCGCAAGCAGGCTGTTTGCAACCGGAACTAGGTTCATGTGCTCATGCTCCACCGGGAAATTCAACAGACGACATGCAGGCAAGAATACCGCGAGGAAATGAGCCCGTATGTGCGGTTGCGCACAGAGCATCCTGGAGCGGGCGGAAACTCCAGAGTTAACCGGTAGGTTCGCCTTGAGCCAAAATCGCGCCAGCCCGCAAGGGGTTGCGGCCAGAATCGCCGCTCGCTTTGTCGCTCGGCTTGCCCATATCGTGAATATGGGCTGCACCTCGCTTCGCGCTATCGACGATTCTGGCTCGCACCGCACGCGCGTTTCATTGTGTTAGGGGCTCTAAAGCATTTCCTCTCCGACGACGGCGCGATCAAGCGTGTGCTCGGAATGACCCGTGGCGTTGGCTACGGCTTCACGCCGTTACGCAGAGGCCCACCGAAAATCGATAGTCCTGAGTTTTGCCGCGCCGACGGCGATTTGGCGTTTTACCGCATTGCCTGCGAAGGTTGCGACGATTTGATAATTGCCCACCGGTAACTTGGGAGTCTGGGAGTCGCAGCTTGTCGCCCGAGATCCCTGCAATGTCCCTACGTGCGCCAGCGCACAGAGCATACCGGGCAAGGGAGGATAATAACTTTTACACCGGGCTGCGGCGGCGTCCTGTCCGCACGGATGGGGACCGGTCTGGTTCGCTCAGCCGGATTGGCAGGCGGCGCTTCCACGGGTCAACAGCGGATGACACATGGAATTCATTGACAGCTACGCATTCCAGCGCTGGGCCGTCCAGTTTCTGGTCGTGCTTTTTTTGGTCGGGGGTCTTATGGCCCTCGCTGTCGGCGTGGGTTTGATCGTTGGCAGTGCAGGGACGCTGCGGTTTTTCGTTGCCATGAATCGCTGGGTGTCCACGCGACGCGCTTTGGGGCCGCTCGACGTTTCCCGTGATACCCGCCAGCTCGTGCAAAAGCACCGGCGCTGGCTCGCAGTGGTGTTCATCGCCGGCGCCGCCTTTGCGATAGTCGGCCTCGGTACGCGGTTCGATGCTCAGGCGGTCAGTTTTGTGTTCGGCCTGGATACGCGGCCGTCCTCTGTCGCCTCCTGGCTGGTCGAAAGCGTCAGGTGGGTGCTGACCGTGGGCAACCTGACCGCGATTGTGATCGGAATCATGCTCGGCTTTTTTCCCGACGCATTGGCCGCTCTGGAAGCCCGTGGCGGCCGCTGGTATTCGGAACGGCGGCTCGTCAAAGGCGCGGATGCGATGAATCTCTCGCTCGACAACTGGGTCGCGGCGTCTCCCCGGGCCGCGGGCTGGATCATCGCCGTCGCCGGCCTGATCCTGGTGGGCGATTTCGGGATCATGTTGTTCGGGATCCGCTAAGAGTAACTAAATGAGGGATACTCCCCTCATGCTCCCTGGAACCTATCTCAACCCTAGGCACGTGTGCGACGGAGGCGCTTGGGGGCTTGAAGGGGCCCCCACCCCTTCATGGGGATGCAGTTCTAGGAGGAGAACCCGCAGTAATATGTCGATATTGCAAGGGCTCCCGACACCGAAATGCGCCCCCGAGCAGGCGCTTGCGCCTGCGCTTCCTTCACCTTGCCCATGGGCGATGAGTAGCGGCCATCCGCCGTTGCTCGGCGCCCCGTCCTTCGGGTTGCGGCCGGGACGGGCGTCTGCGTCGTTGCCCGGCTTGACCCTATCGACATAGGGCCTGCGCCGTGCGCCTCGCATCCATCCCGTCCTGGCCACAACGCATCACGCGCCTATGGCTGAGATAGGTTCCCAATCAGGGGCCGTATCGTTCATTTTGATACGGCCTCTAAGGACACTTATGCGCCGACAAACGCGGGTAGCACCTGACTGACGGCGCGCTATCACCTTGGACGTCGAGGCTCCTGCGGGTGTAAAGGACGAAGGGCCGGCCGGCCGGCCGGGCCGTGCGCGCATGCCGCGGGCCGCCCGCTGGGCGCTCGTTCTTGCCGCGTGCGCGTTGCTGGCCGGCGGCGGCTACACTGCATGGCTGGCGGGGTTTGGCCAGGACAGCTCGGCCGACAGCCTCATCACCGCGGTGGCCCAGCGCGGTGATCTCGAGGATACGGTCACCGCGACCGGGACGCTCCAGCCCAAGGACTTCGTCGACGTCGGCACGCAAGTCTCCGGGCAACTGAAGAAGCTGCTCGTGGAAGTCGGCGCCGTCGTCAAGGCCGGGCAACTCCTCGCCGAGATCGACCCCTCGGTCTACCAGGCCAAAGTCGACGGCGATCGCGCGCAGCTGCTCAACCAGCGGGCGCAGCTCGCCGACCGGGAGGCGCAGCTTGAGCTTGCCGGGCTGCAGTTCACCCGGCAGAAGAATCTCGACCGCGAAAACGCCACCACCACCGAGGCGCTGCAGAGCGCCGGGGCGACGCAGCAGTCCGCGCTGGCCCAGGCTGACGCCATCCGGGCACAGATCAAGCAGACCGAATCGACCTTGCGCGGCGACGAGGCAAACCTGGGCTACACCAAGATCCATGCGCCGATCGCGGGCACCGTCGTGTCACAGGCGGCGAAGCAGGGTCAGACGTTGAATGCCAACCAGCAGGCGCCCATCGTCATGCGCATCGCGGATCTTGCGACGATGACGGTGCAGGCCCAGGTCTCGGAGGCCGACGTGCCCAAGCTCCACATCGGCATGGACGTCTACTTCACTACGCTGGGCGGGAACACCCGCCGCTACTACGGGAAGCTGCGCCAGATCCCGCCCACGCCGACCGTGGTGAACAACGTCGTGCTCTACGATGCCTTGTTCGACGTGGAAAATCCGAACCAGGCGCTCATGACACAGATGACGGCGCAGGTATTCTTCGTCGCTTCGAGCGCGAAGGACGCCGTGCTGGTGCCGCTCGCCGCGCTGCGTCCGGTGGCAG
>CAYYZZ010000020.1:0-21177 GCA_964476235.1 uncultured Streptomycetaceae bacterium
CGAGCACCGCCAGCGCCTCGATTTCGCCGCCGTGCGTGAGCCCGCCGCAATCGTGCCCGTAGAGCTCGGCTGCGACGTAGCACGCCTGCACCACGATCACGCTCATGCCGACGTCGCGGTGCAGCTTCTCCGAGGCGATGGCGAGCGAGGGGATGTTGCCTTCGTGCCAGTTGAGGATCAGCAGGCGCTTCGCGCCGTGCTTCGCCGTTGATTCGCAGGTCTCCGCCACCACGCGCTGGTAGGTCTCCGGGGTCAGCGTGATGGTGCCTTCGAACGGCATGTGCATGGGTGTCACGCCGAGCGGGCCGCCCGGCAGCACCAGCCCGTCCATGCGCTCGGCCACGGCGTGCCCGATCACGTTGGAGGCGTAGATATCGGTGCCGGTGGGCAGATGCGGCCCGTGCTGCTCGACGCTGCCCGCCGGCAGGATCACCAGCGGGTTCTTGCGGAACTGCGCGGCGATCTCGGGCTGGGTGAGGTCGATGAAATAGCGGCTGGGCAGCATAAGCTCAGTGAGTCGTGAATCGTGAGTCGTGAGTCGAAAAAGTCGGCAATCCGTAACAAAACAATGTCCCCTCTCCCCGAGTCGGGGAGAGGGTAGGGCGAGGGGGCCAATCACGAATCACGAATCACCAATCACGGGGGTTAGGCTGCGCGCGGCTGGCTGCCGATCTTCGCGTGCGTTTCTTCCATGACATCGGCGATGCGCACGCACTGGCCCTTGCGGTCGATCGATTTCAGCGCGGCGTAGACCACCGCGACCGCAACGTTGCCGTTGTGCGCGGTCAGCTCGTTCGGCTTGCCGCTCGCGCAGCTGGACGCAAACATCTCGAGCTCGGCGCGGAACATGTCGCTCTCGGGCAACGGGATCTCCTCGCGCTTCGCCCAGCCGTCCTTGCCGCGCTGTAGGTAGAGAACGGAAGCCTTGTGCAGGAGGTGCGGCGTATCCCAGGTGCCGAAATCGATCTCGTAGTGCATCAGCGCCTTCGAGCCGAACACGCGGACCGAGAAGATGCCGGGCGATGTCCAGCACGAGCCGACGTAGCCCAGCTTGCCGTCAACGAACTTGATCGTCGTCATCGACTGGTCGTCCACTTCCGCGCCGACCGGCGAGAGCTTGGAGGCCATCGAAGAGACCTCAGCGATCTCCCCGCCGAGCAGATGGAGCACGTCGAACTGGTGGATCGCGAGTTGGGAGAGCGGGCCGCCGGGGGCGCGATCCTTGTACCAGCGCCAGGTCTGGGGCGTGAGTTCCAGCGCGCGCTCGTTGGAAAAGTTGGCTTCGATGAACGCGACCCGCCCCAGCTCGCCGCGGTCGATCCGCTCCTTGATGATGCGGATGCCTGCCATCAGCCGCGCGCTGTGCCCGACGGTCACGGTGACGCCGTGCTGCTTCTCGAGCGCGGCGATCTTCAGCCCGTCTTCCAGGGTCTGGGCAATCGGTTTCTCGGTATAGACGTGCTTGCCGGCCCTCGCGACCTGCTCCGCCATCGGCAGGTGCTGCTCGTTCGGCACGGTCAGGATCACGCCCTTGATCTCCGGGTTGGAGAGCAGGGCCTTCATGTCCGGCGCTGCCGGCACGCCCGTTTCTTTTTCGAACGCGGCGCGCTTTTCCTCGGAGCGGCTGTAGCCGGCGACGATTTTCAGCTTGTCGGACTGCTTCGCGGCGCGGGTCAGCACCTTGGCCCAGCGGCCGAGACCGACGATGCCCAATTTCACGGGGGAAGCGCTCATGCTGAGTCCAACTTTCCTGGAAAAACAATCATTCTAACGGGATCGGTGAAGCGTGATAAGTGATAGGTGATAGGAGTCCATAGGGCCGGCTATGCCGGCCATTTCTTATCACTTATCACTGGTCACTGGTCACTGGTCACGCCTCTTCCTCAAGGTCATTCGACCTTGAGATTGGCGAGCTTGATCGCCTGGCCGAAGCGCTGGTACTCCTCGTTGATCAGCTTGAGGAACTCCGCGCCGGTGCTTGTCAGCGGCTCGCCACCCTGGGCCTCCATCAGCTTGCGGGTCGCGGGATCGTTAACCGTCCGTGTCAGCGCGCCGTGGATCTTGTCGAGTATCGGCTTCGGCGTCTTCTTCGGCGCCATCAGGCCCGACCAGCCGGTCGAGACGTAGCCGGGGACGCCGGACTCGGCGATGGTCGGCAACTCCGGCGTGATGGGGGAGCGCTTCTCGCCGCCGGTCGCCAGCGCGCGCAGCCGCCCGCCGCGCACGTGCCCCATCACCGCCGGCCCGGGCGCAATGGTGAACTGCGACTCGTTGGAGATCACCGCGATCAGCGAGGCGCCACCCTTGTAAGGGACGTGCAGGACGTCGATCCCCGCCATGTGCGTGAACAGCACGCCCGCGAGATGGCTCTGGAAGCCCGCGCCGGCGTTCGACATGCGCAGCTTCCCGGGGTTGGCCTTTGCATTCGCGACGATGTCCTTCACGCCCTTGAAGGGCAGGCCCGGGTTGATCACCATGATGTTCTGCGTGATCGCGAACAGCGAAATCGGCGCGAAGGAATGGGTGGGGTGATAGGCAAGCTTCTTGTAGATCTGCGGCGCGATGACTTGCATGCCGGTGGAGCTGATCAGGAGCGTGTGGCCATCGGGCACCGCCTGCGCGGCGATCTCCGCGCCGATCGTGCCGCCCGCGCCGGCGCGGTTGTCCGAGACGATCTGCTGGCCCAGTTCCTCGCCGAGCTTGCTGGCCATCACCCGGGAGAGCGTGTCGACCGAGGTCCCGGTCGTGTTGGCGATGATCAGGCGCACCGGGCGGCTGGGGTAGCTCGCTGCGGGGTCGGCACTCGCGGCAAATAATGGATACAAGCAGCACGCTGCGGCTATCACCATGGCGGAGGTGCTGAGCCCGGACGGGAACAGGGCGGTTTTCATTGCGCTCCTTCCTGGGTTGTGAGTTGTTTGATCATCCGGCGGTGTTCGCGCCTTGTCGCAGCCTGCACCGCGGCCTCTTGGCCGTCATCAATAGACGATAATTTATCACGCGCCGTCCACCCGCCTGCCTCCTGTGCGACGCGGCCCCGAGCCCGGGAACGGATCGCCTCGCTCAATCGAGTCGGCGCGTGATCCACGGCATCAGCACTTTCTCGGCGATCGCCGGGCTGGGCCATTGCGGCGAGCGGCCCATGTGGCCGCCCTGCGGGTTGACCCAGGCCTCCTTGGGGTCGCCGTGCTCGAGCAGCAGGTAGAGGTCGGCGATGGGGACCTGCGAGTCGCGGGCGCCGTTCACGAGCAGCAAGGGCGCGGACGGCCGGTCGAGCAGCCCAAGTTCGAGCAGCGAGAACGGCCGCGCCTTCGCCAGCAGGTCGTCGAGCCCGGCCGCGCCGTGCATGGCGCACTTGGCCTCGAGGTAATCATAGAGGTACTCGCCGGTCGCAAGCGAAGGCTTCAGCCAGGCCGGCTGGAAGTAATGATGGATCGGCCCGCCGTGCATGACCGCCCCGCGCAGCCGCGCTCGCTCGGTGATCGCGAGCTTGGCGGCCCAATAGCCGCTCCAGCTGCGGCCCTGCACGACAATGCGGCCGGCATCCACGTCGGGCCGCCGCGCGAGATGGTCGAGCGCCGAGGAAAAGATCCGGTCGCTGTCGATCCGGGCCGCGGCGTGCGGGGATTCGCCCGTTCCCGGCAGGTCGATCGCGAACAGGCCGAGACCGTGCTCCAGGTAGCCATCGGAGTGCGCGGCGACATCTTCCTTGCGCGAATCCAGCCCGGCGATGCCGAAGACGAGAGGAGCGGGACGTGTGTTCGCGGGCAGCCGCAGGTAGGCGACGATTTCCGCGCCCTCGAACGGGATGCGGACGATCTCGATGGGCGGGTCGATCAGCGCGGCGTACTGGCGGAATGCCTCCAGCGCCTGCTGCTTCGCGTGCCGCTTGGCGGGCGTGTTCTCGGTCGGCCAGCGCGCGAAATGATGGAGCCGCCACGCCTGCCAATATTCCCTGGCCGCCCCGGCGCGATCTTTCGCTTCCAGTGACTGCGCCCGTTCCCGGTGAGGCTCGGCGACCCCACTGAACGCCAGCGCCCATTGCTCCCGCTCGAGGCTAGCGATTCCCGAGAGGGCGGCGCGGGCATCCTCCGCGGAGAGGCCGCCCAGCGGCGGCATGCCGCGGTCGGCGCGGCGCTGAACTTCCTGCTTGATCTGGTCGAGATCGCGCCCGCCGCCCGTCACGAGCGCGCCGTCGTCGACTGATCTGCTGTTCAAGGCGATTCCCAAATAAACAAGGGCGGCCTTGGCCGCCCCTGATTACCGGTCACCGGTCACCAGTCACTGGTCACGGGCTCCTAGTTGGCAGTCAACCCGAGCGAATTCACCAGCTTGGCGTTCGTTTCCATCGACTCTCGCACCACCTTGCGGAACTGTTCCGGCCCCAGGATGGCGATTTCCGTGGCCTGGAAAGCCATCGCCTTTTTTACGTCGGGTGTATCCATGGTCTTCACCAATGCCACCCGCAGCTTGTCGATAATCGGCTTGGGCGTGCCCTTTGGCACGAAGAAGCCCATCCAACCCGAGTAGTCGAAGCCCGGTATGGTGTCGGAAATCGGCGGAATATTGGGCAGCAGCGGTGTCGGCTTGGGCAGGCTGTGGCCGATGGCGCGCATCCGGCCGGCGCTGACGTGCGACATCGCCGCCGGCGCGGGTATCAGCGTCCACTGTGATTCGCCCGCCACCACCGCGGCGCTCGACGGGCCGCCGCCCTTGTAGGGCACGTGAAGCGAATCGAACTGTGCTCTCTGCTGGAAATACGCCCCGGACAGGTGGCTCTGCGAGCCGGCGCCAGCGGAGGCCATGTTGAACGGCTTCTTTCCGCTCCTGGCGTAGGCGATGAGTTCCTTCACCGACTTGATCGGCAGCGAAGGATTGACCGCCAGCACGTTGAGCGTGACCGCGTACTGCGCGACGTAGTCGTAATCGTCCACGGGGTGGAAGCGGGCGCTCTTCTGCAGCAGCCTGGCGATGGTGGAAGCCGCCGTCGTCGCGCTGATCAGCGTGTAGCCGTCCGGATTGGCTTCCTTGGCGATTTCCATGCCGATGATGCCGCCCGCGCCGGCGCGGTTGTCCATCACGACCTGTTGCCCGACCACCTCTCCCATCTTGTTGCCGACGATGCGGCTCAGGGTGTCCACTGCGCTGCCCGGCGCGTTTGGCACGATCAGGCGTATCGGCCGGCTGGGGTAGTCCTTCGCGGCCTCCTGGGCGGTTGCCGGGACTGCGGGCGCCAGCAGCGCAACGGCCAGCGGTAATGAAAGCAAGTTGCGATATTTCATGAACTCCTCCTCGTTATTAGAGCCCGATGCGCGAAGGCAGCAGGCGTTCCGGGCACTAATTCTGTCGGGTTTGCCGGATGAAAGCAACCGAGGGGCCGGGTTTCCCGCCTTGCCCGTTGCGGGAACTGATTCGGGCAGGATGCTGTCGCTGGAACGACACTTTGAACTATAATTCCGCCCCGATGATGGGTCAAGAGCGAGGCGCTGCAGGAATTCGTGAACCGCATGGTGGGCGAACGGCCGATCGAGCGGCTGGCGAAGCCCTTCGCGGTAGTCGCGACCGAGGCGAAGAGCGGCCGCATGACGGTGTTCAATCGTGGGGACACCGGTCTTGCGGTGCGCGCTTCGGCGAGCGTGCCCAACCTGTTCATCCCGCCGGTGATCGACGGCGAAGAATACATCGATGGCGGGCTCACGAGCACCGTGCCGGTCGCCGTCACGCGCGCGATGGGCGCCGACATCGTGATCGCCGTCGACGTCTCATGGTTTGCGCAGGCGCGCCAAGGCGACATTGCCGTTCCGCCTTCGCGGTCGGCGCGTCGCCTGCTGCTCGAGCGCGAACTCGACGCCGCCGACATCGTGATCACGCCACGCACCGTGCGCGGGCGGATACTGGATTTCGACCAGAAACTCGCGAACATCGCAGCCGGCGAGGAGGCGGCGCGGGAAGTCGTGCCGCGGCTCCAGAAACTCATCGCCAGGATCGCGGCGCAGAAGCGGCCGTCCGCACGGTCAAGCGCGCCGCCGGCTGTCGTGAACGCGGAGTAATTTGAGAAGGATGAAGGCGGAACGCTGAAGGTTAATTTATAGCGGTCGCACCGAAGCCACGCTGCCGGACGGACTCTCGATATGTGCCAGCTGCTGGGAATGAACTGCAACGTCCCCACCGATATCTGCTTTTCGTTCGAGGGTTTCCATCGTCGCGGCGGCTCGACCGATCACCACGCAGACGGCTGGGGGATCGCTTTTTTCGAGGGCCCGGGCTGCCGCGTGTTCCTCGATTCGAAGCCGGCCGTCGAGTCGCCGATCGCCGACCTGGTGCGCAGATATCCGATACGCTCGATGAATGTCATAGCGCACATCCGCAAAGCAACCCGGGGCGCAGTGGCGCTGGAGAACACGCATCCCTTCGTGCGCGAGTTGTGGGGGCGCTACTGGATTTTCGCCCACAACGGCACACTTGATGATGTTTCGCCTCGTACCAGCGGACATTACCAGCCCGTGGGCAAGACTGACAGCGAGCTTGCGTTCTGCCATCTGCTGGATACGATGCGCCAACAATTTCCGAACGGACAGCCTGCGCTCGAGACGCTGTTCCCGGTGATACGGGACATGACGAGTCAGCTTGCGCACCACGGTGTGTTCAATTATTTGTTGGCGAACGGCGAATATCTTTTCGCGCATTGCGCTGACAAGCTCTCGTACATACTGCGGCACGCGCCATTCGCGCAGGCGCATCTGATCGATCAGGACGTGACCGTGGATTTCAGTGAACTCACGACGCCGGACGATAAGGTCGCAGTGATTGCCACGCAGCCGCTTACTGATAACGAGACCTGGAAGGTAATGCGTCCGGGCGAGTTGCTGGTGTTCCAGCACGGGCAGCCGGTAGCGGTCAGCTAGCGGCAGCGGCGTCATCCGCGGGAATGCGTGGCCGGCAACTGCCGCGTGCTCGGTACGCGCTTCATGCGCCAGTTTTGAACAGCCCATTGCCAGAACTCATCAAGGCTTGCTCGCTCAAGCTCCGTGGGCGGTTGCTGACCGAGGAAGTGCAGGGCCTGGACCAACGCCGGCACCGGCCGTGCTGCGTCGAGCGGGGGCGCCAGCGTCTGCTTGCTCAACTTTTCACCGTTTTCATTCACCGCGACCGGGAGATGAATGTAGCGCGGCGTCGCTAGTCCGAGGAGTCGCTGCAGATAGATCTGCCGCGGTGTCGAGGCAAGCAGGTCCGCGCCGCGCACCACATCGGTGATGCCCTGCTCGGTATCGTCCACCACCACCGCGAGCTGATAGGCGTAGACATCGTCGGCGCGGTAGAGCACGAAGTCGCCGGACTCCTTCTCCAGGTCGTGCGCGATGCGCCCCTGCAGTGCGTCGTCGAAAGCGGCTGCGGCGCCGCGGGTGTCGATGCGCAGCGCGCGCGCAGCCTTGCCCGGAGGCAATCCGGCGCGGCAGGTGCCGGGATAAACCAGCCCCTCCACGCCGGCGACGGCGGAATCGGCGATTTCGCGCCGGCTGCAGGCGCACGGATAGACCAGTCCCTTCTCGCGCAACCGGTGAAGCGCGCTGTGATAGGCGTCGCTGCGCGCGCTCTGATACACGACCTCGCCGTCCCATTCCATGCCGCAGGCTTGCAGCGTGCGCAGGATGTCGCTGGCGGCGCCCGGCACGATGCGCGGCGGGTCCAGGTCTTCCATGCGCACCAGCCATGCGCCGCCGCGCGTGCGCGCCTCGAGAAAGCTGCCGGTCGCCGCGACGAGCGAGCCGAAATGCAGCGGCCCGGTGGGGGAGGGGGCGAAGCGCCCACGATAGCGTTCCATGCCGCAAGTCTAGAACATTGAACCGCCAAGCCGCCAAACTGCATTCAAAGACCGAACAAGGAAGGCGCGTAGTGCTGGGTACGCCTGCCTGATTCGAAAGAACCGCTGACCCCGCCCTTAATTTATTTTGAATGCAGTTTGGCGTCTTGGCGGTTATTATCGTTTTTTCAACGGAGCAGTGAATGAAATCCAAAGCTGCAGTCGCGCACAAGGCGGGTGCACCGCTCACCATCGAAACCGTGGAAGTGGAGGGGCCGAAAGCGGGCGAGGTGCTGGTCGAGATCAGGGCGACCGGCATCTGCCACACCGACGAGTTCACGCTCTCGGGAGCCGACCCCGAGGGCCTGTTCCCCGCGATCATGGGGCACGAGGGTGCGGGTGTGGTGGTGGACGTGGGCCCGGGCGTCACCACGCTGAAGAAGGAGGATCACGTCATCCCGCTCTACGTGCCCGAGTGCCGGCAATGCGAGTACTGCGTCTCGGAGAAGACCAACCTGTGCCAGGCGATCCGCGTCACGCAGGGGCAGGGCCTGATGCCCGACGGCAGCAGCCGTTTCTCACTCGGCGGGAAGAAGGTCCATCACTACATGGGCACTTCGACCTTCTCGAATTACACCGTGGTGCCAGAGATCGCGCTCGCGAAGATCCGCGAGGACGCGCCACTGGATAAAGTCTGCACCATCGGTTGCGGCGTGACCACCGGCATCGGCGCGGTCATCAACACCGCGAAGGTCGAGCCGGGGGCGAATGTCGTGGTGTTCGGCCTGGGCGGCATCGGGCTGAATGTCATCCAGGGCGCGCGCCTCGCGGGCGCGGATAGGATCGTGGGGGTGGATATCAATCCGGCGCGCAAGCCGCTCGCCGAGAAATTCGGCATGACGCACTTCGTGAACCCGAAGGAAGTCGGCGGCGACCTCGTCGCCTATCTGGTCAACTTGACGAAAGGCGGCGCGGACTACAGCTTCGAATGCATCGGCAACGTGGACGTGATGCGCCAGGCGCTCGAGTGTTGCCACAAGGGCTGGGGCGTCTCCACTATCATCGGTGTCGCCGGCGCGGGGCAGGAGATCAGGACGCGCCCGTTCCAGCTGGTCACCGGGCGCGTGTGGCAGGGCACGGCTTTCGGCGGCGCGAAGGGCCGGCGCGACGTGCCGAAGATCGTGGACTGGTACATGGAGCGCAAGATCAACATCGACGACCTGATCACCCACACGCTGAAACTGGACGACATCAATAAGGGGTTCGAGCTGATGCGCGAGGGGAAGTCGATCCGCAGCGTGGTGATCTTCTAGATCAAAAGCTCAGACACAAAGGATACAGAGGACACGAAGGAGAACCAGGATGGAGAAAACGGATAATCGACGGAAGTCCAAGCGCCACCCGACCCGCTGGAAGGTGGCCGTGGTCCTCGACAATCCGGGCGGCGAGCCCATCGTCCGGCATACGCACAGCGTGGATCTGTCGCTGGGCGGGATGGCGATCCTGAGCGAGCGTGACGAGAAGGCGGACACCGTGGTCACGGTACTGCTCGTGCAGCCGCTCCGGCAAAGCGGAGAGAACCCGAAAATACTGAAGGCGCGCGCACGCGTTGTCTCCTCGGCGCCGTCCGACCCCGGCCACCGCCTCGGATTGAGGTTCGTCGAGTGGACCGACGACAGCCTGGAAATGTTCGCGAAACTGCTGGGCGCGATCGAGGCCGCTCGCTCGCAGGAGGCAGCGGGCGCCGCGACGGCGGCCGCGCCCGCGGAAGCGACAGGGCCTGCTACGTACAGCCGCCTGACAAGGCTCAGGGAACTCGCGCAGGCAAAGCTGGCGGAAAAGGATGGAGCGGACTCCCGGGAGGGCATCGACGAGCGTGTCAGCGAGGCGTTGAAGCGCGCGTACGAGTACCTGAAGGAGTTTGCCGACCAGCTGAACGTGGTGAAGCCCGCGTTCAAGGGTTACCCCATCCTTGGAGTGCCCGATTTCTCTGGACTCTCGTGGGAGACGGGACGCGCAGACTACCGCAAGCGGGACCTCTCGCCGACGAAGTCGCTCTACGAGCGGGTAACCCTGGGCTACCGGCTGTCGGGCAAGAAGCAGGTCCGTGTCACCTTCGACGGCCCGCGCAGCAACCGGCTGAAACAGGTGCTCACCGAGAACAAGATCCAGTTCACCCTGCAGGAGACGCGAAATGACCGCGGCGCCCTCGACAGCGTGACGTTCGCGTTTCCATGCGACGTTACAGCGAGCGTGCTGCTGGCGGGAGACTTTGAAACCGGGCGCATCCTGCTGCGCGTGAGCAACGTCGGGCACTTCGGGGCCCTCGACTACCAGCTGGCGCCGGAGGCGATTACCGAGGAAGCGCTGGAGGAATTCGCCGGGTTCATTCTCGGCGAAAACCATCGCATCGACTTGTTGCTCCGCAAAGGTGCGTAAGTGTCCAGCGTCAATTTCCGGAAACAACCCAACAGTCGAGTGGTCAGGTCCTGCAATGGCGTAGGTCAATGCCAGGCATGACCCCGGTTCCCCCAAAAAAAACTGAATTGAACCGCCGAGACGCGGAGAGAAGCAGAGAAAGAAATAAAAAGGGGCGGCACCCGGTGTTACAAAACCGGGCTCCGACCTTTTTTCTATTCCGCTAGTGCCGTTCCAACTATATGGGGCTAATCTGATGAAATGGCGGGGGCACGAAGCAAGATGAATGGCATGCGGCAATCGTTTTGTCGATTTAAGTTGGAACGGCACTAGCCGCGGCTGCGCATGCCTGCCAATTTCGCGGAATGCGTCGCCAGGGCATCCATCAGCGCCGGGGACAGGCAGTCGTAGGGTTCGAGGCCCAGCCCCTTCAGTTTCGTCCGCACCGCGCCCATCTCGGTGGAATCGGCTCCGGACTCGATGATGGAGGAGACAAAGGCCGCAAATTCCGGCGGCGCCCAGCCTGCATCCGGCGAGAGTTCCGTGTGGATGAAATCCAGGCCGAAGAACGCATGTTTTTCGTTCTCGATGCGCCCGTACATGTGCACCCCGCAGCTCTTGCAGGCATGCCGCTTGATGAGCGCGTTCGGATCGACGACCTTTAACTTGTCTCCGTTGGCGGTAACCTTGAGCTTGTCGCGTGGTACGACTGCGACCTGGGAGAACAGCGCCCCGGCCGGCTTCCAGCACTTGGTGCACCCGCACACGTGGTTGTGGGCGCATTGGGCATCAATCGCTACCGTCACTTTCTTGTCGGAGCAGTGACAGGCCAGCGTGCCGCCGGCAAAGTTCTTGGCCGCAGGCTTCATGCCCTTATCGACTGCCGGATGTATGGAAATCGCTTTCGCCATTGCTGGATCCTCCTTCCGTGTGAACTTCACGCCGAGCTATAGCCTCGACCCGTCAGTCAATACCGACCCTTCATTTTCTCACAACCTTTTGCGCGCGAAAGCGCCTATTCCGGAACGACTGCAAGCATGTTGGCGTCGCGGAACAGCGCCCACTTACCGTCCTGCTTCCGGAGTATGGAGAGCGTGTTGCCAGCGCGCTTTACGGCGGCGCCGCCTGCGCGCGGTGTGATCACGACAGTGAGCCTGGTCCAGGCATAGGCCCAGTCTTCAAACACCCTGATTTCCTGTATCTCACTGCTGGCCTCGAGGCTGAAGTCCTTCAACGCCTTCTGACCGGCGGCGAATGCCGATTTGCCCCGCATAGGTTGCTGGCCCGGCACCAGAAACACGACGTCATCCGCCATCAGGCTGAGCACCTTCTTTGTATCTCCGGCCTTCGAGGCGCTCAGCCACGTTGCGATGAGCTGCCGAATAGCCTTCTCGTCGCCGTTCATGGAACCGCCACAGGACTCTTGAGGACGAGGGTGTCGGCAGCCGTGACGACGAGCAGCGCGTTGTAAAGCACACCAGCGAAGGTCAGCGCGTGCAGCATTTCATGCTGTCTAACGTCTGAAATCAGCAGCGGGCCAGAGCAGCGCTTGATATGGCACTGCGCTCGCGGCCCGTCCGCTCTGGATTGAGGGGTTAGGTGGCATGGCTTGTCGATTCGCTTACGGGCCACCGAGCTAGCACCATGAGCACAACGCCCACAGCGAGCATTGGCACCGTGAACTTTAGAAGGTACGGGGTTACGTATTCGGTGATTCCTCCCTCGCCGATAAGGAAGGCTGCTGCACTAAGCACGCCTCCGGCAACAACCGTTAAACCACCAGCGAGGCGACGAAAGATGGCGACGCTGCAGCCGATAAGCGTCAATAGAGGTCCTAGCGCGACGGCAAGCCATGACGTAATTGGCTCGTTATTTTCGAAAACGAAAATCGCTTCCATCGCAATACTCGAATGCCAAACTGCGAGAGCGATACCGGCGATGACTACGGCAAAGAGCGCTGCGCGGTTCATGCATGCCACCTAACGTGAATTGGTTGACAAAATAGGCGGTTTGTATGTCACCATTCTGCGCTTGCTGTTGTCATCCCTCAGCTGGATCAAGAAGTTATGGAATGAACTGTCTAAAAAACGCCGACGTGTGACCGGCGAATCTGTTTCTCTCCGCGCCTCTGCGGTTCAATATTGTTTTTTTTGATTCTCTTGGCGTCTTGGCGGTTCTATTGCCTAAACAGCCGCACCTAAGAATCTGCCGACGGCCGCAGTCAGTCCCATCGCGAGCGCGCCCCAGAACGCGACACGCACGGCGCCCTGTGCAACCGGTGCGCCGCCGGCATGGGCCGCCGTGGCGCCGAGGACGAGCAAAGTGACGATAGCGGTTGCTGCGGAAACCTCGCCCACCCACACCGGAGGCGCCAGCAATGCAGTCGCAATCGGAACACCCGCGCCAGCGGCGAATGACAATGCCGATGCGATTGCGGCCTGCACCGGGCGGGCGCGCAGGGTTTCCGTGATGCCGAGTTCATCGCGGGCATGGGCCCCAAGAGCGTCTTTCGACATGAGCTTTTTCGCCACGCGCCGTGCCAGCGGCTCATCGAGACCGCGGCGCATGTAGATCGACGTGAGTTCTGCCAGCTCGCGCTCGGGTTCCTGCTCCAGCTCGCGTTTTTCCTTGGCAATGTCGGCGCGTTCCGTGTCTGCCTGCGATTGAACGGACACATATTCGCCGGCGGCCATGGACATGGCGCCGGCAACGAGCCCCGCAACGCCAGTCAGCAGAACATTGCCTTGCGTCGCGCCGGCGGCGGCCACCCCGACAACCAGGCTGGCTACGGAAATGATTCCGTCGTTCGCGCCCAGTACCGCGGCGCGAAGCCACCCGATTCGATCGGCCCGGTGATGCTCTTGGTGAGCGTGCGGCTTTGAACCTCTGCTCATCGCATTAACTGCCGTGAATCGTGAATCGTACCCCTCAAGGGGGTATTGAAAAGAATGAATCGTGATTCGACTCTTTGCATTTCGTTTTACTGTTTGTAATCGGGGTAAAGTTTTTCCACCAGCGCCATGCTCGCCACCCAGTCGCGGCTCTTCGAATCGTAGACGCCGATCCGCCCGAACTTCTTCACGCGCTCGGCGCTCGTCTCGGGTGACGGCATGATGAGCTGGGTGCCGCTCGCGACCGCGCCGACCTGCGCGCGGCAGGCGAGCTCGAAGAAGTGGTGGTAGATGTAGGCTTCCGGCAGCGTGGTGCCGCAGATCAGCGCTCCGTGGTTTTCCAGGATCATGACCCACTTGTCGCCCAGCGCTTCGGCCAGCCGGTCCGCGCCGTCGCGCGTGGTGTCGTCCACCTCGTTCGGGTAATAGGCGATGCGTTGGTAGAAGCGCATCGCCTGCTGCGTGATCGGCAGCAGGCCGTGCTTCTGGGCGGAGACGGCGAGGTTCGCGGGAGAGTGGGTGTGAACGCACGCGTGGATGTCAGGCCGCGCCTTGAGCACGGCGGCGTGCAGGTTGTAGGCGGCCGCGCTCGCCTTGTACTCGGACTCCATCACGCGGTTGCCGTCGAGGTCGTACTTGACCAGGCTCGAGGCCGTGACCTGCTCCATGAACTGGTTGTCGGCCTTCACCAGGAAGTGATTCGGGTTCTCCGGCAGCCGCACCGAGATGTGGTTGTAGGTCATGTCCACGAACACGAAATGCGCGACCAGCTGGTGCGCGGCGGCGAGCTCGCAGCGCAGCCGCCATTCCTCGGCGCTGACGCGGCCGCGCACCGCGCGCGGACGGGCCTTGCCAGCGGACTTCGCTTTATTCTTCATGAGAACCTTGTCTCTTATCACTTATCACTTATCACTTATCACCTATCACCTATCACGCATCTGTCTCATTCGACTTGCGCCAGCAGCTTGCGCGTCGCCTCGACGGCCTCGCGCGCGACTTCGTCCGGCGGCCGGGACCAATAGTCCGGGTTCGGTGCTTCGTAGCTGAGATACCCCTGGTACTTTTTTTCGCCAAGCAGCTGGAACACTTCGCGCCAGCGCACGATGCCTTTGCCCGGCGGCAGCCGGTCGGTCGGCCGTCTCGCCGCGACCGGCTCGCCCGCGGGCACGTCGCTGTACTGGAAGGCGAAGATCTTTTCCGCCGGCATGGCCTCGAACCCCCGGCCGCCCCCGCCGCTGCGCTCGAGGTGGTAGCTGTCGAGCAGCAGGCCGCAATTCGGATGGTTCGTCAGCTCCACGACCTCACGGCCCGCCTCGAGCCGGTTGATGACGGGATGCTGGGAGTTGAACTCCAGTGCGATGCGGACGCCGTGCTTCTTCGCGATCTCGCCGCCCGCCCTGAAGTTGGCGGCGGCCTCCCGTACGGTGCCCGCGGGATTTTGTCCCGGCGCGATCATCACGAGATCGCAGCCGAGCGCGACGGCGTTGGCGCAGGTTTCGTCCAGGGCCTTGAGCAGCCGTTCCCGTTCCTCGCCCTTGGCGAAGATCAGGCCGTACTCGGTGCCGATGCAGGCGACCTTGAGGCCGCTTGCGCGAACGAGGTCAAGGACCTGGGCATTCGTCATGCCCTTCTCGAAGCAGCGCGTGAAGTCGATGCGCCGCAGCTCCACGGCGTCCCAGCCGGCGCTCTTTGCCGCGCGCAGCGCGTCGGAGAGAGGCGTGGTGTCGAGCGTCCAAGTGTGGAGCGCAAGCCGGTTTTGCATCTTGCTCATTCGCCCTCCTTCAGGCTTGCCCGCTGCTCGAGCGTGATTCGTTCGCAGCGGGTGGGGCCGAGTCTAGCATTGTGCGGAATGACGGGTAAGCCGTCGCGCGCCTGCTGGGACTCAACTGACGCAAAAAAGCCTCACCGCCAAGACCGCGAAGGCCGCCAAGGAAAAGAGAAGCCTCACCGCTAAGGACGCTAATCCGCGAAGGAACGGAAAAGCTTTACCTGTTCCTTCGTGTCCCGGGCGGCCTTCGCGGTGAAGCTTTTGGCTGGACAGTAAGAGTAAAATCGCGGCATGGCGACGCCGCTCCTGACAGAGCTTCCCTACCAGCCTGACAGCGCGCGCCTGTTCGAGGCCATCGCGGACCTGCCGTGGGCGGTGTTTCTCGACAGCGGCCACCACCACCCCGCGCAATCCCGCTACGACATCCTGTCCGCGCAGCCGTACGTGCGGCTCGTCACCCGCGGCGTGCTTACCGAGATTTACAACGACGGGATCGAGCTGTCGCGCGAGGATCCGTTCGCGCTGTTGAAGCGCGCGCTGGCGATAGACCCCGCCTGCGGCGGGTCATTGCCGTTCGGCGGCGGCGCGATCGGCTATCTCGGTTACGACCTCGCGCGCCGGCTCGAGCGCCTGCCGGCTGTGGCGGAAGACGCCGAGCGCATCCCGGAAATGGCGGTCGGGCTCTACGATTGGGCGGTGGTGGTGGATCACCTCGAGCGCAGGAGCTGGCTCGTGGGGCAGGGCCGCGATCCCGAAACGGATCTCAAGTGGACGGGCCTGGTCGAGCGTTTCAGCGCGCCGCCGCTGGAAAAGCCGCGTGCTCCGTTCCGCATCCTCTCCCCGGTCGCGTCCAATCTGACTCACGACGCCTACGCGGGTGCGTTTCGCCGGATACGCGGCTACATCCACGACGGGGACTGCTACCAGGTCAACCTGGCGCAGCGCTTCTCGGCAACCGCGAGCGGCGACCCGTGGCTTGCGTACCAGCGGCTGCGCATCATCAACCCGGCGCCGTTTTCCGCCTATCTCAACACGCCGTACGCCCAGATCCTGTCAGCTTCGCCCGAGCGCTTTCTCAAGGTCGAGGGCGGGCGCGTCGAAACCCGGCCGATCAAGGGCACCCGGCCGCGCGCCGGTCATGCCCGGCTCGATGCCGGGCTGATCGAGGAATTGCGGGCTTCGGCCAAGGACCGCGCGGAAAATCTCATGATCGTGGACCTGCTGCGGAACGATCTCTCGAAGAACTGCGCGCTGGGCTCGGTCAGGGTGCCCAAGCTGTTCGACGTGGAGAGCTTCGCCACGGTGCATCACCTGGTCAGCACGGTGACGGGCGAGCTGCGGCCGGACCGCGACGCGCTCGACCTGCTGCGCGGCTGCTTCCCGGGCGGCTCGATCACGGGCGCCCCCAAGCTGCGGGCGATGCAGATCATCGAGGAGCTGGAGCCGCACCGCCGCGGCGTCTATTGCGGCGCGATCGGCTACATCGGCTTCGACGGCAACATGGACGTCAACATCGCGATCCGTACGCTGGTCCACTCTCACGGCGTCATCCGTTTCTGGGCGGGCGGCGGCATCGTCTCGGATTCGAAGCTCGAGGACGAGTACCAGGAAACCTTCGACAAGGCGGCGGCGATGCTGAAGCTGCTCCAGCAGAGCGCCGCGAGTCAGGCGGGCGCCTGACTTTGATGCGGCGTGATGTGATAAAGCGTGACGTGATATAGCGTGACGTGGTGAGGCGTGACTCGTGCCTGGTTGTTCGGGACCGGCCGAGCTGGTTGCGGGTAACAATTACGAAGCACGCTTGATCATGTCACGTCGTATCACGTCACGGTACATCATGTCACGCAACACCATGTCACGGGGGATCAAAGTTCGACTTTGATCCCCGCTTGCTTCACCACCTTCACCCACTGCGCGAGGTCCTCGCGGATGTAGGCGGCGAGCTCGTCGGCCGAGCTGGGCTGCACTTCCGCGCCGACTGCCACAAAGCGCTCCTTGACCGCGGCCGTGGCGAGAATTTTCACCAGCGCCGAATTGAGCCTGGCGAGGACGTCGCGCGGCGTCGCGGCGGGCGCAAGCACGCCGGTCACCGTGCTCGCGTCGAAGCCGGGCACGCCGGACTCGGCAAGCGTCGGCACGTCGGGGAGCGCCACGGCGCGCTTCGCGGTAGTCACCGCGATGGCTCGTATGCGGCCGGCCTTGATGTAGGGGAGCGCCGAGGATATCTGGTCGACGTGGCCGAAGACGTGGCCGGCGACCAGGTCGATCAGCGCCGGCGCGCTGCCCTTGTACGGTATGAGTGTCATACGGGCGCCGGTCCGGATCATGAACAGTTCCGCGATGAGGTGATTGGTCGTGCCGATGCCGGCGTTGGCAAAAACCAGCTTACCACCCTGTACCTTGGCAATTGCGATCAACTCTTTGGTGTTCCTTACCGGTAGCGACGGGTGAACGATGATCACCAGCGGCACGACGGCCACGCGTCCCACTGGCGCAAAGTCGCGCACGATGTCGTAGGGCAGCTTCGGGTACAGCGCGGGGCCGTTGGTCATGATGCTGCTCGAGGCCATTAGCAGGGTGTAGCCGTCGGGCGCCGACTTGGCGACCACATCGGCGCCGATGATGCCGCCCGCGCCCGCGCGGTTCTCGACGATGACCTGCTGGCCGAGCACCTGTCCGAGCGCGGGCGCGACGGCGCGGGCGTTGATGTCCACGTTGCCGCCCGGCGCGAACGGCACGATCATGCGGATCGGTTTCGACGGATAAGCCTGGGCGAGCGCACCGGAAGCGGCGCAAGCGAAGAGCATGGCGGCGATTGCCGCGGAGACGGCGCGTGTCATGAGATTTTCTCCCTGGGTCGGACTGCGCCGCATATTTTACGGCCTTTCGTTCCCACGCGGGCTTCAAGAGGTTGTGTTCGCTGCCCCGCCTATAATATAAGCGGTAGAAAGCGGCTTCATGGCAAACCTCCACCAGATCGTGATCGTCGGCGGCGGCGCAGGCGGCCTACCCGGAATGATGAATGCGGAATGATGAACGATGAACGGGAGCCCGGAGAGAGGGGCGGGGCCGTGCACCAAATCGTGATTGTTGGTGGTGGGGCTGGTGGTCTGGAGCTGGCGACGCGGCTCGGCGATACGCTCGGGCGGCGGCAGCGCGCCCGCATCACGCTGGTGGACCGCTCGCGCACCCACTTGTGGAAGCCGCTGCTGCACGAATTCGCCGCGGGCAGCATGGACCTCGATCATCATGCGCTGTCTTATCTCGCGCAGGCGCGCTGGCACCATTTCCGTTTTCAGCGCGGCAGCATGGACGGCCTCGACCGCCGCAAGAGGATGGTGAAGGTCGCGCCGACCTACGACGAGGACGGGCGCGAGCTGATCCCGCGCCGCGAGATTCCCTACGACACGCTGGTGATCGCGGTCGGCAGCCATACCAACGATTTCGGCACGCCGGGCGCGCGCGAGCATGCGATCAGCCTCGACATGCCCGAGCAGGCGGAGTTGTTCCACCAGCGCCTGGTCAATTCCTGCATACGCGCCAACGCGCAGTTGACGCCGCTGCGGCCCGAGCAACTGAAGGTCGCGATCATCGGCGCGGGTGCGACCGGCGTCGAACTCGCGGCGGAGCTGCACAAGACCACGCGCGAGCTGGTCGCCTACGGTCTCGACAGGATCAATCCGGAAAAGGACATGCAGCTCACGCTGATCGAGGCGGCGCCGCGCATACTGCCGGCGGTTCCGGAACGGGTGTCGAAGGCGGCGGAGGAGCTGCTGCGCGGGCTCAAGGTGCAGGTGCTGACCGGCGAGCGCGTGACCGGGGTCGGTGCGGATGGCGTCATGACGGCGACGGGGAAAAAAATCCCGGCGGAGCTGACAGTCTGGGCGGCCGGCATCAAGGCGCCGGAATTCCTGAAAGACCTCGACGGGCTCGAGTTCAACCGCATCAACCAGCTGGTGGTGCGCGAGACGCTGGAAACCACCCGCGATCCCGATGTCTTTGCGCTGGGCGACTGCGCGAGTTGTCCGTGGCCGGGGCACGAGCGGGACGTTCCGCCGACCGCGCAGGCGGCGCATCAGCAAGCCTCGCACCTCGCGCGCATGCTGCCGCGCCGCCTCGCGGGCAAGCCGCTCAAGTCCTGGCGCTACCGCGACTTCGGCTCGCTGGTTTCGCTCGGCGAGTATTCCACCGTCGGCAACCTGATGGGCCTGCTGCTCGGCGGCAGCCTGTTCGTCGAGGGCCTGTTCGCCCGCATCATGTACGTCTCGCTCTACCGCATGCATCTCTACGCGCTTCACGGTTTCGCGAAGGTGTTGTTCGACACGCTCGCCAAGCTAATCACGCGGCGGACGGAGCCGCGAGTGAAGCTGCACTGACGCGCAGCTTCACTGAATGATGAATGCGGAATTATGAATGATGAATATAGTCGTAGAACGACAGGCTTTGTAAAAGGTGCAATAAAGCTCTGCATTATTGGCCCGGCAGTTATTCATAGTTCATAGTTCATCATTGGGGTTATTTCAAATGGCCACAGTCGAGCTGACCAAGGGTAATTTCGAAGACGTCTTGACCAAAAACGACATGGTCATTGTCGATTTCTGGGCCGAGTGGTGCGGGCCGTGCAAGGGTTTCGGCCCGGTGTTCGAGGCCGCTTCCGAGAAGTATCCGGACATCGTGTTCGGAAAGGTCAATGCGGATGAGCAGCAGGCGCTGGCAGGGACGTTCAACATCCGCTCCATACCCTTCGTGATGTTTTTCCGCGAGAAAGTGGTCTTGTTCGCCCAAGCCGGCGCGCTGCCGGCGGAAGGCCTGGAGAGCGTCATCAGGCAGGCGCGCGCGCTCGACATGGCGCAAGTCCGCAAGGACATCGCCGAGAAGCAGGCACAGCAGCAACAGCAGTGACGAGATACGGGATACGGGATACGAGATGAAAACCGAAACCCTATTCCTTATCCCGCATCGCGCATCGCGCATCGCGCATCGCGTATTCCTCATCCCTTGAGTAGTTCCTCCAGCGCCTTCGGCTGCTGCCGCTGCTTCAGGAGCCACTGCAATGCTTTCCTGCGGTGCGCTGAGGTCAGACAGAGTAAAATCGGGTTGTCCGCAGCTGCCACCCGCCCTGCCATCCCCTCATGAAGCGCCTGATACTTTCCTGCGCCGCGATCGCCGTCCTCGGCGGGATCGGCCTTTACTGGAAGCATTCGACTTCTTCCTCCATCGCGGCCAAGGATGCCGGTGCGGCGGCCAAGGGCGCATCGAAAGGCGTGCCGGTCAAGGTCGGCACCGTCAGGACCGGCACGATCAGAGAGGAAGTGAGCGCGGTCGGCTCGCTGCTGGCCAACGAGTCGGTCATGATCCGGCCCGAGCGCGACGGGCGCATCACGACGATCCATTTCACTGAGGGACAGGTGGTGCGCAAGGGCGAGAGGCTGATCTCGCTCGACACCGCCGAGATCGAGGCGCAGTTCGCGGCGGTGAGCTCCGAGCTGACGCTGAACCGCAGCCGCATGAAGCGCGCCGAGGACCTGCACGAGAAGAAATTCATCAGCGCGCAGGCTCTCGACGACGCGCGCGAGGCCTTGAATCAGTCTGTCGCGCGGCAGGCCGAGGTGAAGGCGCGCCTCGACAAGTCCGCGGTGTCCGCCCCGTTCGAAGGCGTGGCCGGCCTGCGCCAGGTGAGCCCGGGCGCCTACGTGAAAGCGGGGCAGGACATCGCGCGGCTGGAGGGGATCGGCACGCTCAAGCTCGATTTCCGCCTGCCTGAACTCTATCTGGGACGGATCAAGACGAAGCAGGACGTGCTGGTGAGAGTAGATGCGTTTGCCGGCGAGACTTTCCGCGGCGAAATCTACGCCATCGAGCCCGCGGTGGACGAGCAGACGCGGAGCGTACTGCTGCGCGCGCGGGTGCCCAACCCCGGGGTGCGGCTGAAGCCCGGCATGTTCGCGCGCGTCGTGCTGGTGCTGGAGACGCGCGAAAACGCGCTCCTCGTCCCCGAGCAGGCTCTGGTGCCGCAGGGCAAGGACCGGTTCGTGTACCGCCTCGCCGACGGCAAGGCGGCACTCACGAAGATCGAGATGGGGCTGCGCCGGCCCGGCGAAGTCGAGATCCGGGGCGGGCTCAATGCCGGCGATACGATCATCGTGGACGGCCAGTTGCGGCTGCGCGACGGCGTCCCGGTGACGGTGCTCGCGGATAAACCGCCGCCGGCGACCGCCAGGGCGCCGGAAGAAAAGCAAAAGGGCAAACCCAATTGAACCGCCAAGCCGCCAAAAGGCATTCAAGATCACTCAATCAAG
>CAYYZZ010000021.1:0-2541 GCA_964476235.1 uncultured Streptomycetaceae bacterium
AGGCGGACGCTCCCGCGGCGCCTGCGGCGGCCCCCGCGGACAGCGCGAAGTCGCTCGACATGACCTGACGACCGCGCGACAGCGCGGAGCGATGAATGTTGAGTGTTAAATGTTGAATTTTAAATTTTGAGTGGAACAAGGCGAAGAACAGCCGTTTTTTTCCTCAACACTAAGCATTCAAAACTTAACATTCAACATTCAACATTCCGAGCTGTCGGGCGACTACCCGACAGCTCGGCAAACTGCGCAAGCGGGATCCCGTGCCAGCTTGATGATGCGTACCTGCATCGCAAGCGTGTCGAGAAGCAGCAGCCGCCCGGTGAGCGTTTCGCCCGCCCCGGCGATCAGCTTCAGCGCTTCCGCCGCCTGGATCGAGCCGACGATGCCCGTCAGCGGTGCAAATACCCCCATCACCGCGCAGCGCACGTCCTCGGATTCGCCGTGCTCGGGAAACAGGCACGCATAACAAGGCGAGCCGGGCACGCGCAGGTCGAACACGGCAACCTGCCCGTCGAAGCGCACGGCAGCCCCTGATACCAGCGGTTTCTTCAGCCGCACGCACACGCGGTTGGCCGCGTGGCGGGTGGCGAAATTGTCGCTGCCGTCGATCACGACGTCGGCATCCAGGGCGAGCGCTTCGAGGCGCTTCTCGTCCACGCGTTCCGCCAGCGCCGCGACCTTGACCTCGGGGTTGATCGTGGCGAGCGTGGCGCGCGCCGAATCGACCTTCTTCCTGCCGATGGATTCCGTGCGGTGCACGATCTGACGCTGCAGGTTGGTCAGGTCCACCGTCTCGTCGTCGCAGAGGGTGAGGCTGCCCACGCCCGCGGAGGCGAGGTAGAGCGCGACCGGCGAGCCGAGCCCGCCCGCCCCGATCACCAGCGCGCGCGCGGCGAGGAGCCGCTCCTGCCCTTCGATGCCGATCTGCGGCAGCAGGATGTGACGGCTGTAGCGGAGCAACTGCTCGTCGTTCATTGAGAGGTGACGGGTGACGGGTGACGGGACAAGACATGAGTCCGCCGGGAAGATCGTTTACGCGCTGGCAGTGTACAGCAAAACGCCCGGCGGACGCCGGGCGTCGCAGACAGCTGATCGCTGACTGCTAAACGCTGTCTCAGTTCGCGACCTTGATCCCGTTGCGGCTTTTGAGGAAGGCGACGGCCTGGTTCAGCTCGTAGTCGTGTTTCGACACGATTTCGCCGGGCTCGGGCTTCAACAGCTTCTCGTCGATATCCTTCGGGCGCGGCGCCGGCGTGAAGTTCAATTGTTTCGCCGCCGCCGTCGCCTTGGCCTTCTCCTCCTCCTCCTTGTTGTTGTCGGTGAGGTGCTTGGTCAAGTCGGACTCGCGCAGCTTCAAGCTGACGGTGCGTTCGCCCGCTCCATCGTCGAGCGGAATGTCGGGCATGATGCCGCGCGCCTGGATCGAGCGGCCGTTGGGCGTGTAGTAACGCGCCGTGGTGAGCTTGATCGCCGTGTTGTTGCCGAGCGGCAGTATGGTCTGCACCGAGCCCTTGCCGAAAGTCGGCTGGCCCATGATCACCGCGCGCTTGTGGTCCTGCAGCGCGCCCGCGACGATCTCGGAGGCCGAGGCCGAGCCGGCGTTCACCAGCACCACCATCGGCACCGTCTTCGCTTCGGCCGGCAGCCTCTTGTTGTAGTCATCCTTCATGCGGCCGCGCAGGTAGTGCTCCGGGCTCGCGTTTAACCTCATCTTCGAGTCCTCGGTGCGGCCGTCGGTGTACACCACCAGCGAGCCGGTGGGCAGGAATGCGGCGGACACCGCCACCGCGCCGTTCAACAGGCCACCCGGGTCGTTGCGCAGGTCGAGCACGATGCCTTTCATCGGCCCCTGGTTTTCCTTGAAGTGCCTCTCGACCGCGCGCGCGAGCGTCTCGCCGGTGAGCTCCTGGAACTGGCTCACGCGGAAATAGGCGTAGCCCGGCTCGAGCAGCTTCGATTTCACGCTCTGGATCTTGATGACGGAGCGCGTCAACGTCACCACGAGCGGCTTGGTCTCGCCCTTGCGCACGATGGTGAGAGTGATCTGGGTGTTGGGCTTGCCGCGCATGCGTTTCACCGCGTCGTTCAGCGTCATGCCTTTGACGGAGGTTTCGTCGAGCCTGACGATGAAATCGCCGGATTTGATCCCGGCGCGCGAAGCGGGCGTATCGTCGATCGGCGCCACCACCTTGACGAAGCCGTCTTCCATGCCGACTTCGATGCCGAGCCCGCCGAACTCGCCTTGCGTGCCAACCTGCAGCTCGCGGAACGCTTCCTGGTCGAGGTAGGCGGAATGGGGGTCGAGCCCGGTCAGCATGCCGTTGATGGCCTCGGTGATGAGCTTCTTGTCGTCCACCGCCTCGACGTAGTCGCTCTTCACGCGCCCGAATACCTCGGTGAACGCGCGCAGCTCCTCGATCGGCAGCGGAGCGGTCGTCACGGCTTTCTGCGCCACCGCCGAATAATTGAGGCTGACCGCGACACCGATCAGCGCGCCGATCACCAACAGCCCGATTTGCTGCAGCCTGTTAAGCATTGCCT
>CAYYZZ010000021.1:2641-10999 GCA_964476235.1 uncultured Streptomycetaceae bacterium
ATCAGCGCGCCGATCACCAACAGCCCGATTTGCTGCAGCCTGTTAAGCATTGCCTGCTCCTTGAAACCCGTGAGTCGTGAAGCGTGAGTCGTGAGTCGAAAAAGCCCGGTTATCCGGGCCGCAAGAGGTGTCCACTGTTACGATGTTCACGCTTCACCGGATGTTGACCCAGTCCAGGGGGTCCAGCGGCCTGCCCTGATGCCTGAGTTCAAAGTATAAACCCGAATCGGCATTGCCGCCGCTTGCGCCCACCGCGGCGACGGGTTCTCCGCCGCGGATCGGGTCGCCGACCCGCTTGTAGAGACTCTCGTTGTTGCCGTAGAGGCTCATGTAGGCGTCGCCGTGGTCGACGATGAGGAGGTTGCCGAAGCCGCGCAGCCAGTCGGCGAACACCACGCGCCCGTCGGCGACCGCCCGCACCTCCTCGCCCGCCCGGGCGACGATGAACAGCCCCTTCCAGACCACGCCGCCATCAGCCCGTGGACTGCCGAAACGGTTCGCAAGTTCCCCGCGGATCGGGAGATTGAGCCTTCCCTTCAACTCCAGGAAGGGACTGTCCCCGCTGGGGGCTTGCGGGATGCGCTCGTTTCGCACCCGCGGGGCGGGCTTGGCGCGCGCCACCAGCCTGGCCAGGCTCTCGACGAGCCGCGCAAGCCGGCCCTCGTCGCGCTTCAGCGTGCCGATTTCACGCCGCTGGCGCTGGATGTCGCGCGAGATCCGGGTGAGCACCTGGCTGCGCGCGCGCTGGTCGCGCTCGAGACGGCCGCGCAGCGCCTTGCTCTCGGCGGTGACGGCGGCGAGCTCCGATGCTTTCTGCTCCGTTTCCATCGACAGCTGCTGCAGTTGCGCCAGGCTCCCGCGCACCTCCACGATCAGCCGGGCGCGGGCGCGCGAGATGTAGCCGAAGTAGTGCAGGCGGCGCGCGATCTCATTGGGGTCCTCGCGGTTGAGCAGCAGTTTCAATGGCTCCGACTCCCCGCCCAGGTAGTGCTGGTAGAGCAGGCGCGTGAGCAGCGTCTGCTGGGACTTCAGCGCGTCCTCGTGCCGGCGCTTCTCGGCGCCGAGCTCGGCGAGCCGTTGGTTGATCTCCCGGGACTGGGCGCCCAGCTCGCGCAGCGCGCGGTTCGTCTCGGAGATCGCGCGCTCCGACTCCCTCAGGGCATCGGCCGCCTCGCTCTTCGATTCCTCCGCTTCGGCGAGGTTTTTCTGCAGCGCTTCGATGCGCCCGCGCAGCTCGCGCAGCTCCTTTTCCTTCGCGCCGTCTGCCGCCGGCTCCGCGCCCGGGCTCGCCAGGAGCAGGAGGACAAAGGCGGCGGCGGGCACTCTCACGTGAAGGTGAGGAGGGACTTTCCGGTCATCTGCGGCGGCTGCGGCAGGCCCATCATGGCGAGCAGCGTGGGCGCGACGTCCTGCAGCGCGCCGTGGTCCGCAACCTTCGCGCTGCGCCCGATATAGAGCAGCGGCACGAGATTCAGCGTGTGCGCGGTATGGGCCTGCTTCGTCTCCGGGTCGAGCATCATTTCGGCGTTGCCATGGTCGGCCGTGATCAGCACTTCACCGCCGGACTCGCGCATGGCCGTTACCGCGCGGCCGACGCACTCGTCGAGGACTTCGATCGCGCGCGTGGCGGCCGCGAGGTTGCCGGTGTGGCCGACCATGTCACTGTTGGCGAAGTTGCAGATGATGGCCTGGTATTTGCGGCTCCGGATCGCTTCCACCAGCTTGTCCGTCACCTCGTAGGCGCTCATCTCGGGCTTCAGGTCGTAGGTGGCGACCTTGGGGGAGGGGACGAGGACGCGGTCTTCGCCTTGGTACGGCTGCTCCACGCCGCCGTTGAAGAAATAGGTGACATGCGCGTACTTCTCGGATTCCGCGATGCGCAGCTGCTTCAGCCCCTTGCCCGACACGTACTCGCCGAAGCCGCCCGTGACGCTCTGCGGCGGGAACGCCGCCGGGATGTGCGCGAAATCCTCGCCGTAGCTCGCGAGCGTGCTGAAGCAGCCGAGCTTCGGAAAGCGCCCGCGCGCAAACCCCTTGAAGCCGGCGTCGGTCAGCGCCCGCGTGAGTTGCCGGGCGCGGTCCGCGCGGAAGTTCATGAACACGACCGCGTCGCCGTCGTTCATGCGCGCCGGCTCGCCGATCACGGTCGCTTTCACGAACTCGTCCGACTCGCCTCGGGCATAGGCGGCCAGCAGCCCTTGCACCGCGGACCCGGCGCGGTATTCCGCCTGTCCTTCCGTGACGAGGTCGTAAGCGGGCTGCACGCGCTCCCAGCGGTTGTCGCGGTCCATCGCGTAGTAGCGGCCGCAGATCGAGGCGATGCAGCTGGTCCTGAGTTCATCGCATTTGTTCTGCAGGGCGGCGAGCGAAGCCTCGGCGCTCTTGGGCGGCGTGTCGCGGCCGTCAAGGAAAGCATGCACCCGCACGTCCTTCACGCCGGCGCGCGCCGCCATCTCGAGCATGGCGTGGATCTGCGACTCGTGGCTATGCACGCCGCCGGGCGAGAGCAGGCCCAGTACGTGCAGCGCGCGGCCGGCGCCGCGGGCGGTTTCGACCGCCTTCATGAGCGCCGGGTTACTGAAAAACCCGCCGGTCTCGATCGCGTTCTCGATCCGGGTGTAATCCTGGTAGACGACGCGGCCGGCGCCGATGTTCATGTGGCCGACTTCCGAATTTCCCATCTGGTCCTTGGGCAGCCCCACCCATTTTTCCGAGGCATCGATCGTGGTGTGGGGGCAGGTCTGCCACAGGAAATTCCAGTGCGGCTTGCGCGCCTGGCAGATGGCGTTGTCCTCGCATTCCTCGCGGTGCCCGAAACCGTCGAGTATGATCAGCAGAACCGGGGTTACTTTCATGATTTCACGGGCTTCCTGGCGTGGCGTCGTCTCCAGGCAATTCTAAACTATTTGTCCGCGCCAGCCTGTTGCTGACCGGGCTGGCGTGGACGGCCCCGTTTCTCCAGCCCTACCATCGCTACCCCCTCACCGGCTTTTACAGCGAGTGGCTCGCGTTCGCGCTGGGGCTGGCGGCGGCATGGGTGTTGCTGCGCAGGGAACCGTGGCAGAAAGCCGCGCTGCCGGCGATAGCCATCGCGCCGATCGGATTGGCCGTGGTGCTGGGATTGCAGGCGGCGCTGGGGCGCGTGCCGTACCCTGAGCAGGCGCTGACCGCGGTGCTTTACCTGTTGTGGGCAGCCCTGCTGGTCCTGCTCGGCCATGCGTTGAGGCGCTTGTCCACGCTGGCGGTCGTTGCGACCTGGCTCGCGTGGTTCCTGGTTGCCGGCGGCGTGTTGAGCGCGCTGATGGGCCTGCTGCAGCACTACCAGCTGACAACTCCGCTCGATTTTCTGGTTGGACACAAAGTCGCGCTGCAGGTGTACGGCAACCTCGGGCAGCCCAATCATTACGCCGCTTACGTCACGCTGGCGCTTGCTTCCGCAGGCTATCTATACGGCTGCCGGCGCTTGCCCGGCGCACTGGCCGCGGGCTGCGTCGCGCTGTTCCTGCTGGTGCTGGCGCTGGCCGGCTCGCGCAGCCCGTGGCTCTACCTGGGCGCGTTCACGCTGCTTGCCCTGCTGCTGTACCGGCTTCGGCGCGACACCGGGAGCCGCCGACTCGCCATCTTTGCGTTGTGGTTGCTGCCCGGCTTCGTCATCGCGCAGGGAGTCACGGCGCTGCCCTTCCTGACCCCGTCCGGGGGCTGGGTGACGTCCGCGGAGCGCCTGTTTCAACTGGTGAGCGGGATCGAACCCAGGCTGCAACTTTGGGAGGAGGCGTGGCGGTTGTTCCTCTCTGCGCCGATACTCGGCGCCGGCTTCGGTCAATTCACGTGGCATCACTTTCTCAACCAGGCCGCGACCGGCGAGACCGCGGCGCCCGGCATCTTCAACCATGCACACAACATCGTGTTGCAGCTCATGGCCGAAACCGGGGCAGCCGGCACATGGGTCATCGCCGCCGCAGTTTTGCTCTGGCTCGCGGACCTGAGGCGCGCCCTATTCGATCTTGAAAGAGGGTGGTTGCTCGCCCTGCTTGCCGTCATCGGCATCCACAGCCTGCTCGAGCATCCCCTGTGGTATTCGTACTTCCTCGGCATCGCGGCGCTGCTGCTGGGCCTCGGCGCGGAACGCGCATTCGTCCCGCGGTTTGCCGGTGCGGCGCGCATGGTGACCGCACTGGCCATCATCGCTGGGTGGCTGAACCTTGCCGCCCTGTTGCCCGCTTACCGAGAGTTCGAGCGCCTGGTGTTTCTGCCGGAACGCGGCGCGGCGCGGCCGGCGGACGATGCGGCGTTTGCCAAAGCCATCGTCGGCCTGTACCGCGAGCCGCTGCTCGTCCCGTATGTCGAGCTGGCGATCGCATTCAGCATCACGGTGGACGAGGACAAGCTGGCGGAGAAGCTTGCGCTTGCCGGCCGCGCCGTGCATTTTGCGCCGGTATCCGTCGTGGCCTATCGATATGCACTGCTCCTCGCACTGGCGGGCGAGCGCGAGGCGGCGCTTGCCCAGCTCGAGCGGTCGCTGCGCGTCTATCCCGGCGAAGCCGGTGAGGTCGCCGCGCAGCTCGAGGCGCTCGCGCGCGGCCGGCCTGAGATATTCATGCCCCTGCTAGAATTGACGGCGGCCAGGAGCGCGCGAGCAGTGAATCCATGAATGACATGACTGGCGCGGCGGCCGGCGGCCCGCAACTCGCGGTGGCGCGTTTCAGCCTTGCGGCCATCGGGCTGATGTGGACGCTGCCTTTCCTGCAGCCCTTCCACCGTTTTCCGCTGACTTCGTTCTACAGCGAATGGCTTGCCCTGGTCCTGGGCCTGCTGGCGCTGGTTGCGCTGGCGGGCAAGCCGTTCTGGCGCGCCGCGCCGCTGCCCGTGATCGTGCTGCCCCTGCTGGGTTTCATCGCCGTGCTGGGCTTCCAGCACGCTCTTGGCCGGGTCGCCTACGGCGGGCAGGCGCTCGCCGCGGGGCTTTACGTCGCATGGGCGGCGCTGCTGGTGATTCTTGCCGGCGGCCTGCGCCGCGAGATCAGTCTGGACGGGATCGCCACGGTGCTGGCGTGGTTCCTGGCGGTTGGCGGCGTCCTCGCCGCGCTCTTCGCGTTGCTGCAGTACTATCAGATATCGGACCTGCCCCCTACGCTGATCGCGCCCAAGAGGTCGGCGCGGGTGTACGGCAACCTCGCCCAGGCCAACCATTTCGCCAACTACAGCACGCTCGCACTGGTCTCGCTGGCTTACCTGTACGCCGGGGGGCGGATGCATTGGGCCGCGGTCGCGGCCGGCGCGGCGCCGCTGATCTTCGTGATCGGCCTGACCGGTTCGCGCAGCGCGCTGCTGTTCCTGGCCTTCATGCTCGTGCTGGCGCTTCTGTATGCGTGGCGGCGCGGCGCGGGCGGGAAACGGCTTGCCGGATGCGTGGTGCTGTTTGTCGCCGGCTTCGCGCTTGCGCAATGGCTCGCGACCATGCCGTGGCTCGAATCCAGCGGCGGAACGGAAACCGTGACGCAGAGGCTGGTGGGCGGCGAGGGCAGCTCGGGGGCGATCAACGCCGCCCTCCGCCTGCAAGTCGCGCGCGAGGCCTGGGAGATGTTCCTGCAGTCGCCGTTCCTGGGCGTCGGCTGGGGACAGTTTCCCTGGCACGACTTCGAATATCGGGCCCAGCACGGACGCAGCCTCAGCACCTGGCCGTTCAACCATGCCCACAACATCGTGTTGCACCTGCTCGCGGAAACCGGCCTGGCCGGCACGTTGCTCGTCGCCGGCGCCGCGCTGCTCTGGCTGTGGGGCCTCAGGCACGCCAAGGTCGATCTACCGCACTGGTGGGTGCTCGCGCTGCTGGGCGTGATCGCCGTGCACAGCGCGCTCGAGCATCCGCTGTGGTTTTCCTATTTTCTCGGCATCGCCGCCGTTGCGCTCGGCCTCGTTGCGGGCGGCCATCTCACGCTGCGGCTCGAACGCACCGGCCCTCCGCTGGTGATGCTGCTCCTCGCCGCCGGGACCCTGTATGCCGCGTCCCTGGTGCAAAACTACCGGGATTTCGAGCGGCTGTTCGAGACGGGCGGCGTCAAGCCCGGGACGGGCGAGTTTGCCTCGGTCGTCTCCCGGGCTCACAGAGAACCGCTGCTCGCGCCCTACGCCGAGCTCGCCATTTCGACGGCGATGGGCCTCGGCCGCGAGCGCCTGCGCGAGAAGCGGGAGATCAACAGCCGCGTGATGCGCTTTGCGCCCATCGCCAGCGTCGTCTACCGGCAGGCGATATTGCTCGCGCTCGAAGGGGACCGCGCATCCGCGGCGCGCGAGTTCGAGCGCGCGGCAAGCGTTTATCCGGGCGAGCTGGAGGCCACGCTCAAGATCCTGAGCGAAGAGGCCGCCCGGCATCCCGCCGAGTTGACGCCTCTGTTAGAATTGGCGACCGCGAAATCCACGGAATGGCGCGCTTCGCGCGGCAAGAAGTGACGTGAACCGACACGAGAGGTAAAGATTGGAGCCGTTCCTGGTTTTCCTGCAGAAAAGCCCGTTCAACATGCTGTTGCTCGGGCTGGCGGTATCGTCGGGCGGCATGCTGCTGTGGCCGTTCATCTCCCGGACATTCCGGCAGACCCACGAAGTGGGCGCGTTCGAAGCGGTTCAGTTGATCAACCGCCGCGATGCACTGGTGCTCGACGTGCGCGATACGGGCGATTACGCGGCGGGGCACATTACCCATGCCAGGCACATTGCCGAGGCGCAGCTGGCCAACCGCATGAAGGAACTCGAAAAGTACAAGTCGCGGCCCATCGTCGTCAGCTGCAGGACCGGTTCACGGGCGCCTGCGGTGGCCGGCCTGCTGCGCAAGCAGGGATTCCCCGAAGTGTTCGCGCTGCGCGGCGGCATCGCGGCGTGGCAGCAGGCGAGCCTGCCGCTGGATAAAGGTTAGAGCCTCTGATGGCCAAGATCACGATGTACAGCACGGGCGTCTGTCCGTTGTGCCAGATGGCCGAGCGATTGCTGCGCTCGAAGGGCGTTTCCGCGATCGACAAGATCCGCATCGACCTGGAGCCCGAACGGCGCGTGGAGATGATGGAGAAAACCGGCCGCCGCACCGTTCCCCAGATCTACATCGGCGAGACGCACGTCGGCGGCTATGATGATCTGGCGGCGCTGGATCGCGCCGGACGGCTGGACCCGCTGCTGCAAGCGGACTGAGACTGACAACCGGATGAGCGAGCCATGAGCGAACAGCAGCAGGCGGTGTTTTCCATCGAGAAGGTTTACCTCAAGGGCCTGTCCCTCGAGATCCCGAACGCCCCGCAGATCTTCACCGAGCAGGAAACGCCGAAAGTCGATATCAATCTGCACAACGAAGCGCGCGCCCTCGATAACGGCCTCTACGAAGTGGTGCTGACCGCCACCGTCACCGCGAAGCTGCAGGAGAAGACGGCCTTCCTGGTCGAAGTCGCGCAAGCGGGAATTTTCCGGATCACCAGCGTTCAACCGCAGGAATTCGAGGCCATGGTCAACGTGGCTTGCCCGAGAACCTTGCTGCCGTACGCGCGGGAGACGGTCTCGACCGTTCTGGCGCGCGCCGGTTTTCCGCCGGTGCTGCTGCCGCACGTGGGCTTCGAGACGATCTATCAGAGGCGGATGCAGGAGCAGAGCCAAGCCGGCGCGGCGCCCGCGCCAGTCGGCACATGATCTCCCGCCTGGTTTCATGCCTGGTCGCCGGCGGCGTCCTGGGTTGGGCGTGCGCCAGCCCCGCGGCTGAATTCCGGTCGGTGTCGGAGAACGCGGCCATCCTCTACGACGCGCCTTCGGTCAAGGCAAAAAAGCTTTTCGTCGTGAGCCAGGGCTATCCGTTCGAGGTCGTGGTGGTGGTGGAGGGCTGGAGCAAAGTGCGCGATGCGGGCGGGGAGCTGACCTGGATCGAGAGCCGGCATCTCGCCGACCGGCGCACGGTGCTGGTCAAGGCGCCGCTCGCCCAGGTCCGTGAAGCCGCCGACGACGGCGCGCCGGTGGTGTTCCAGGCGCAGCAAAACGTGCTGCTCGACCTGCTGGAAGTCACCGGCGGCTGGCTGCGGGTTCGTCATCGCGACGGCCAGGCCGGCTACATCCGCGTCACGCAAGTCTGGGGCGCCTGAATTCAATTTTGAATGTTAAATGTTGAATGTTGAGTTGGGCCTGTAGTGAGTGAGTTGCCTTTAATTCAAAATTCAACATTCAACATTCAAAATTCAGCATTCCGCATGAGAATCGCGGTTTTAGGCGCGGGCGCCTGGGGCACGGCGATCAGCATCGTCCTGCACGCTCGCCACGAGGTGCGATTGTGGGCACGCGATGCGGCGCTGGTCGAGGCGCTGCGCGCTGACCGCAGCAACCGGCGTTACC
>CAYYZZ010000021.1:11099-17891 GCA_964476235.1 uncultured Streptomycetaceae bacterium
CGCGATGCGGCGCTGGTCGAGGCGCTGCGCGCTGACCGCAGCAACCGGCGTTACCTCCCGGGGTTTGATCTGCCGCCTGCCCTCGTGCTGACGGGCGACCTGGCCCGGGCGCTGGACGGGGCCGAGCTCATGCTGGCCGCGGTGCCGACCAACGGTCTGCGTGCAACATTGCGCGCGGCACGGGCTTCGGGCCCCGGCGTGCCGATCATCTGGTTGTGCAAAGGCTTCGAGAGCGGGCAGGCGCGGCTGCCGCACCAGGTCTGCGCGGAGGAGCTTGCGCCCGGCGTGCCGCGCGCCGTCCTGTCGGGGCCGAGCTTTGCGGAAGAAGTGGCGAGGGGGCTGCCCGCCGCGCTCACACTGGCTTCGGCCGACGGCGGTTTCGCGCGCGAAGCGGCGCGCGCCCTGCATGCTTCCACGTTGCGCATCTACCCGAGCGAGGACGTGGTCGGCGTGGAAGCGGCGGGCGCGGTCAAGAACGTGATGGCGATCGCCGCCGGGGTCAGCGACGGCCTCGAGCTCGGACTCTCCGCGCGCGCGGCGCTGATCACGCGCGGGCTCGCCGAAATGACGCGGCTCGGCGTAGCGCTCGGCGGGCGGGTGGAGACTTTCATGGGGCTGGCCGGGGCCGGCGATCTGATACTGACCTGCACCGGCGACCTTTCACGCAACCGCCGCGTGGGCCTGGCGCTGGCGCGCGGCGCGGCGCTTGCCGAAGTGCTCGCCACCCTCGGGCACACGGCGGAGGGCGTGTTCACGGCGCGCGCGGTGGCGCAACTCGCGGGGGAACTGGGAGTCGAGATGCCGATCACTCGCGCGGTGTGCCGCGTGCTCGATGATCCCCGCCAGGCGCGGGCGGCGGTGCAGGAGCTGCTTTCACGAGAGCAGAAAGCTGAATTTTGAATGTTGAATGTTGAATTTTGAATGACTGGAACTCCGTCAAATTCAGAATTCAGAATTCAGAATTTAAAATTCAAAATTGTTTTCACGGCCGTCGGCGCCGTGAAAACCCAGTTGGCGCCAGGCTTCGTAGATGACCACCGCCACGGCATTCGAAAGGTTCAGACTGCGCCCTTGCGCGAGCATCGGCACCCGGATGCGCTGATCCGGCGCAAACTCCGCGAGCACGCCGGCGGGCAGGCCGCGTGTCTCCGGACCGAACAGGAATATGTCGTTCTCTTCATAGCGCGGCTCGTCGTGGCGCCGCGCGCCGCGCGTCGTGACGGCAAACAGCCGCCGGCCCGCGAGCGCGGTGCGACACGCGGCCCAGTCCGCGTGCTGCACGAGTTCCGTATAGGCATGGTAATCCAGCCCCGCGCGTTGCAATTGCTTGTCGCGCAACGAAAATCCCAGCGGACGCACCAGGTGCAGGCGGCATCCGGTGTTCGCGCACAGGCGTATCACATTGCCGGTGTTGGGCGGTATTTCCGGCTCGAACAGCACGATTTCAGGCATGGGTGGGTTGCTGCCGTGAGTAAAACAAGATATCTTTACAGATCAAAGGGATGTATCAGGAAGTTGGCGGTAACCTCAAGACTAGGAGTTTGTCGGACTTGGCCCCGACAAACTCCTTATGCAATACCGCCCGCATGAAAACGGAGGAAAACGGCAGTGAAGACTTCATTTTCGATCTGATTGCCGGCCTTCTGGAGGCTAACCGGGGTCGTTATCATGGCTTTCATTCGAAATTTGCGGGCGGTTTTGCTGTTAGCAGCCTGTCCGAAACCTACGTCCGACAGGCTGCTAGGAAGAGGCACCCATGGGCCGGCCTGAGAAAGTCCGCCTCGGCGAGATACTAATACAGCAGAAGCTGCTCACCGAGGAGAAGCTGAAGACCGCTCTCGAGGAGCAGAAGAAGTCCGGCCGCCGCCTGGGCCGCGTGGCGATCGAGAAGGGCTACGTCACCGAGGAGCAGATCTCGCAGGCGCTCGCCCGCCAGCTCAACGTTCCCTTCGTCAGCCTCAAGCATTTCAACATCAAGCGCGAGGTCGCGCTCAAGCTGCCGGAAACGCAGGCGCGCCGCTTCCGCGCGCTGGTGCTGGATGACGCCGGCCGCGCCTACAAAGTCGGCATAGCCGATCCCACCGATCTCATGGCCTACGACGAGATCGCCCGCGTCCTGAAGCGCGACATCGAGCTCTCGGTGGTCATGGAATCCGAGGTGCAAAGCTTCATAGACCGCATCTACCGGCGCACCGAGCAGATCACCGGGCTCGCCCACGAGCTCGAGGTGGAAGTCGGCGACGCCGCCGTCGTGGATTTCGGCGCGCTGGCGCTGACGCCGGGGCTCGAGGAAGCCCCGGTGGTGAAGCTGCTGCAGACCGTGTTCGAGGACGCGATACAGGCGCGCGCCTCCGATATCCACATCGAGCCGCAGGAGAAGCGGCTGCACATCCGCTTCCGGATCGACGGCGTGCTGCACCTGCAGACCGAGGCGGATTCCAAGATCGCCTCCGCCGTGGTGCTGCGGCTGAAGCTGATGTCGGGGCTCGACATCTCCGAGAAACGGCTGCCGCAGGACGGGCGCTTCAACATCAAGGTGGGAAACAACCACATCGACGTGCGGATCTCGACCATGCCGGTCCAGTACGGGGAGTCGGTGGTGATGCGCCTGCTGAGCCAGGCGAGCGGCATCCTGGGGCTGGATAACATCGGCTTGCCCGCCGACATGCTCGCGAAGCTGCGCGAAGTGATCCACCGGCCGAGCGGCATGGTGCTGGTGACGGGGCCGACCGGCAGCGGCAAGACCACCACGCTCTACGCGGCGCTCGGCGAGTTGAACACCACCGAACGCAAGATCATCACCGTCGAGGACCCGGTGGAATACCGGCTGCGCGGCATCAACCAGGTGCAGGTCAACGAAAAGATCGAGCTCTCGTTCGAGCGGGTGTTGCGCTCGGCGCTGCGCCAGGACCCGGACGTGATACTGGTGGGCGAGATGCGCGACCAGGGGACGGTGGAGACGGGGCTGCGCGCCTCGATCACCGGCCACATGGTGTTCTCCACGCTGCACACCAACGACGCGGTGTCCACGCCGGTGCGCCTGCTCGACATGGGCGCGCCGCGCTACATGGTGGCGCTTTCGCTGCAACTGGTGGTTGCCCAGCGCCTGGTGCGCGTGATCTGCGAGGGCTGCACCGCCGACCACGAGCTGTTGCCGGGCGAGCGGGAGTGGTTGCGCGTGGAGCTGGGCGACGCGGTGGACCAGCACCGCTGCAAGCGCGGCAAGGGCTGCACGCACTGCAACGGCACCGGTTATCTGGGCCGCACCGGCGTCTACGAGATCCTGGAGATGACCGGCCCCGTGGTCGAGGCGGCCAACCGGGACGATATCCAGCGCTTCGTCGAAGTCGCGCGCGAACAGATGGCGGGCAGGACCCTGCGCCGTCACGCCGCGCAGCTGGCCGCCGCCGGCACGACGACCGTCGAGGAGGCGATGCGCATCAGCAACCAGTACGAAGATTAACCGCCGCCTCAAGTTTGAGGTTTGAAGTTTCAAGTTTCTAGTTTGAAGATCCAGGGATGGCGACATTCAAGAAGATTGAGGAAATCGAGGCTTGGCAAAAGGCACGTGCCTTGACTCGGGAAATCTATGAACTTACGAATGTTGGAGGATTCGCAAAAGACTTTGGGCTGCGCGATCAGATTCGCCGCGCCAGCGTATCCGTCATGTCCAACATCGCTGAAGGTTTCGAAAGGAGCGGTTCGAGGGAGTTTGCACAATTTCTGGCGGTCGCGAAAGGTTCAGCCGGTGAAGTCAAGTCGCAGCTGTACGTCGCTTTAGACCAACAGTACGTCAACCAGGCGGATTTCCAGCGTATTTTGTCGCAGGTAAGCGAAACCGCACGAATGATAAACGGGCTGATGCAATATCTTCGTGCAACCAAGATCCGAGGCATAAAGTATCGGGGTTCGAGGCCAACTTGAAACTTGAAACTTCAAACTGAGCATGCCGCATTTCGCCTACAAAGGCCGCGACCGGGGAGGACAACTCGTAGAAGGGGTGCTGGAAGGTTCCGACAGCGGTGCGGTCGCCGGGTTGTTGTTCGGCACCGGCATCACCCCCATCGAGATCAAGCCAACGGCCACGCCGGCGCGCGCCGGCCCGGGCCTGTTCGAGCGGCTGCGCGAACCGAAGATCGAGCACACCGAAGTCCTGCTGTTCTGCCGCCACATGTACACGCTGCTCAAGGCCGGCGTTCCCATCATGGGGGCGCTGAAAGGCTTGCAGGAGTCGGCCGAGAACAAGGCGTTCTCGCGGGTGGTCCAGGGCATCCGCGAGAGCCTCGACAGCGGGCACGAGCTGTCCGTCTCCCTGGCGCGCCATCCCAGGGTGTTCAGCCCGTTTTACGTCGCGATGGTGCGCGTGGGCGAGTTGACCGGCCAGCTGGAAGAAGTGTTCCTGCGCCTGTTCACGCACATGGAATTCGAGAAATTCATGCGCGATCAGGTAAAGTCCGCGATCCGCTACCCGTCGTTCGTGGCGGCGGCGATGGCGGTCGCGATCGTGATCATCAACCTCTTCGTGATCCCGGCGTTCGCCAAGGTCTACCAGGGATTCAAGACCGAGCTGCCCGCGATGACCAAGGCGTTGATCGCGTTCTCCAACTTCACGGTGGCCTACTGGCCGGTGATGCTGGTGGCGCTGGCCGCGGCGGTATACGGGTTCCGCCTGTGGATCGCCACTTCCCGCGGGCGGCTCGCGTGGGACGAGTTCAAGCTGAAGATCCCGGTCGCGGGCCCGATCGTGTTGAAGGCCACGCTCGCCCGCTTCGCGCGCAGCTTCGCGCTCGCGATCAAGAGCGGCGTGCCGGCGGTGCAGGCGCTCACCATGGTCGCGAATACCGTGGAGAACGTGCACGTGGCGCGCAAGATCGAGGCGATGCGCGAAGGCGTGGAGCGCGGCGAATCAGTGCTGAAAACGGCGGTGGCGACCAGCATCTTCACGCCCATCGTGCTGCAGATGGTGGCGGTGGGCGAGGAGACCGGCGCTATCGACGATCTCATGGCCGAGATCGGCGACATGTACCAGCGCGAGGTCGAGTACGATCTCAAGAATCTCGCCGCGCAGATCGAGCCGATACTGGTGGTGAGCCTGGGCGTGCTGGTGCTGATCCTCGCGCTCGGCGTGTTCCTGCCGATCTGGGACCTCGGTTCCGCCGCCCTCGGCAAAAAGTGACCAGTCTAAGGTCTCAAGTTTCAAGTCTAGGGTTGGAGCCGCTGCCGTGCTGCACGGAGAACCTTAGACCCGAAACCTTAGACATTAGACGACCGGCGCAGCGCGGCTTCACGCTGCTCGAGCTCGTGGTGTGCATCCTGATCTTCGCCGCGCTGGTGACGGTGCTGCTCAACCGCCTGGGTTTCTACCAGGAAGCGGCCGAGAAAGCGGCGATGGAGTCCACGGCGAGAGTGGTCAAGACCGGCCTCCAGATCCGCTTGGCGGAGCTGATCATCGAGAACCGCCAGGGGGAGGCGGCGGCGCTCGAGACTGAGGACCCGGTCCAGTGGCTGGAGAAGAAACCGGCCAATTACGGCGGCGCCTATCACGAGCCCGCCCAGCCTGGAACGTGGTACTTCGATGGGCAGGCGCGGCAGTTGGTGTACGTCGTGAACACCGGCAGCCGTCTGGAACTCGACGGTCAGGCGGATACGAAGCAGGTCCGGTTTCGCGCGCGGCTGTTGAAAGACAGGTTGCAACTGGCCGGCGGCGGGCCGGTGGAAGGCGTGACCGGGGTCACCTTGCAGCCCGTACTACCCTATCGCTGGCCATAATGTGGCCGCCGGGGTATACTGGCACAGCTTTTGCAACCATATCAAAGAGATGCATACGTTATTTTGTGATAAATCGCACGGATTAATGACGCCATTGAACCAAAAGGGCTTTACGCTCATCGAGTTGATCGTAGTGATCATCATCCTCAGCATATTGGCGGCGACGGCGCTGCCGCGCTTCGCCAACCTGCAGACGCAGGCGCGGATCGCCAAGCTGAACGGCGCAGCCGGCGCGATGAAAGGCGCAGCGGCGTTGGCCCACGCGGCGTGCCTGGCGTCCACGCCGCAGTGCACCGGCCAGCCCGGCACGGGTACCCTCAACATGGAAGGCGTGAATATCACGATGGTCGACACCTATCCGACGGCGGACGCCGCTGGGATCGTTTCGGCCGCCGGAATCAATGCCGGCCCGCTCTCTCCCGACGGCTACAGCATCGGGTTAGGAGGCGCCGCGGAGGGCAGCGTGTTGCGGCTCATGGTGGACGGCAACGACCCGGTCAATTGCAATTTTACCTATACCGCACCGGTCGGCCCGAACCAGGCGCCGGTGTTCAGTATTCTGACCACCACGGGCTGCTGAGCGGCAGCGGGCGGGCGACGGGAGGTCGGTGAGGGGTGGAATGGTTCACAGTAACCGCTGGTTGTAATCGGGTACATTGGTCAAACTTTGACAGAAGGAGGTAAGCGACATGAGCAGACATCAACGGGGTTTTACGCTGGTCGAGCTGATCGTGGTGATCGTGATTCTCGGCATCCTGGCGGCGACAGCGCTGCCGCGGTTCGTGAATCTTCAAACGGACGCCAAGGCTGCATCGATGAAAGGACTTGCCGGCGGTTTGCGCGGGGCCGTGGAACTGGTGCGAGCCAGGTGGTTGGTCACCGGCTCAACTGGTGCGACAACGGCGACAATGGCGGATGGCACTATAGTAACAGTGGGAACCGCTGGGACCGCAGCTGGCGTGCCCGTGGCCACTTCTGCGGGAATCGAGTTGGCAATCGGGTCGATGAGTGGCTACAGCGTGG
>CAYYZZ010000021.1:17991-20633 GCA_964476235.1 uncultured Streptomycetaceae bacterium
GACAGCGCGCAGTCGGTGGTGCGTTTCGCGCAGAAGACCTCCGTGGCCTGGCGAAGAGAGATATTTGTTTGTGTCACCGCAACCAGTGTGACCGCAAGCACCGTGGCCGGATGTGGCACACCGCTCGTCAACCCCACAACCGGAACCGCGCTCAACGCGACAGCGCCGGCCGGAGTCACCTTGTCGGTGGTCAATTTCAGTTTCGTACTGCCCGGAGGACGTCCCAACCCGGACAGCCAGGTCGTGATCGCCGTGACGAGCACGATCCCTGGTGATCCCGCGCGGCAGATCGTGGTCGAGCGAGAAACCGGTTATGTCCATCCCTGAAGCCGGTTTCGAGTTGCGCGTTTCGAGTTGCGAGTTGATGGAACGAGCAAAGCTACGCTCGCCGTTTAACTGGGAACTGAAAACTGGAAACTCGAAACGGCGGGAGCGTGGACTTTCGCTGGTCGAGCTGATCATGTTCATCGTGATCGTCAGCGCTGCGGTCGCGGGCGTGCTCGGCGCGCTGAGTTTGGCTACGCGCGCCAGCGCGGACCCGATGATCCAGAAGCAAGCGCTTGCGATTGCCGAGGCGCTGCTCGAGGAAGTCCAGTTGCAGCCTTTTACCTACTGCGATCCGGACGATGCGAACACCGCCACGGCCGACAATGCCGCGGGCTGCGCGAGCACGGTGGAAGCGATGGGTCCCGACGGCGGCGAGACACGCACGGGCGATCCGCCGTACGATAACGTGAACGATTACCAGGTGGGCGGCGTGGGCGGCCCGGGGCTGTCCGTGAGCCCCATCAGCGATCTCACCGGCGCGGCGATCACCGGTCTCGACAGCTACTCGGTGAACGTGCAGGTCGCGGCCCAGGCGCTCGACACCGTGCCATCCAGCGCCGCTGCGCTCATCACGGTCACCGTCACCGGGCCGGGCAATACCACGGTCGTGCTGCACGGCTACCGGGCACGCTACGCGCCCAACGCCCTGCCCTAAAGACAGTTTCAAGTTTCGAGTTGCGAGTTCCAAGTTAAGAATGCACTGCCATAAAGAAAGAAAGTTTGAGTTCCGAATTGCGAGTGAAGGAACAAGCAAAGTGATCTCCTCGTTCAACTGGAAACTGGAAACTGGAAACTCGAAACTTCGCGCGCGCACATGGCGCGCGCGCGGCGTGACGCTGGTGGAGATGATCGTGGTGATCACGATCACCGGCATCATCGGCGTGGCCGTCGCCGTCTTCATCCGCCGGCCGGTGGAAGGGTATGTGGACGCCGCGCGGCGCGCGGAGTTGAGCGACATCGCCGACACCGCGCTGCGCAGGATCACGCGCGACCTGCGTACCGCGCTACCCAACAGCATCCGTGTTGATCCCACCGGAAGGTACATCGAATACCTTCAGACCAGCGGCGGCGGGCGCTATCGCGCGGAAGTGGACAGCGGTGGACTTGGTGAAACGCTCGATTTCACCGCCGCGGACACCCTGTTCGACGTCATTGGTTCCATGCCGTCCTTTGCGGCCGGCGATCAGATCGTGATCTACAACCTGGGTTCTGGGACCGGCAGCACCGACGCGTACACGGGGGGGAATCGAACCGCATTTTCAAGCGTTTCCGCCCCAACGGTGACCATTGCTGCAAAGCAGTTTCCGTTCGCGTCCCCCGGCAAGCGCTTCCAGGTCGTGCAGTACTCCGTTACCTACGCCTGTGAAGCGGGAGTGTTGAGGCGCTACTGGGGTTATGCCATCTCGGCAGCGCAGCCCGTGCCACCGGTCGGAGGAAACAGCGCCCTGCTTGCGACGAACGTGAACGATGCCACGTGCAATTTCTCCTACACGACGGGCGGCGCTACGCAGCGGACAGGCGTGGTATCGCTGACGCTCCAGATATCGCAGAGTGGCGAATCCGTAAGGCTGTTTCAGCAGGCCCACGTCAGCAATGTGCCCTGAAATCCGTGATTGGTGATTGGTGATTGGTGATAGGTGATTGGTGATTGGTGAATCGAAAATCCTGGTCCGTTTCGCGCAGCGCGGCTTCAGCATCGTCACCGCGATATTCCTGATCGTGGTGCTCGCCGCGCTGGGCGTGTTCATCGTCTCGGTGACGGGGATACAGCAATCGAGCCTGGCGCTCGACGTGCAGGGCGTGCGCGCCTACCAGGCGGCGCGCGCCGGGATCGAATGGGGCGCGTACCAGGTGCTCGATCCCAACAACACGCTGAATCCGGCCACTTGTTCGCCGGTCGTGATGCCGACTTGTCCGGCATCACCGACGAACCTGTCTTCGCTAGCCGGTTCCTTGTCCCCGTTTACGGTCACCGTCACCTGCACGGCAACTTCGACGACCGAAGGGAACCGCGAAATCAGGGTGTATGAAATCATCGCCACTGCTTGCAACCAGCCGCCCTGTCCCAGCGGTGCCCCTGCCTCCGGCTACGTCGAGCGGCGTATCACGGCCACCTTGAGCAAGTGCAAGGACTCGACCGCCGCCGCGCCGCGGTGCGCGTGTGGGTAATGTGAAGATGAGGATGATGCGGGCTGCACGTTGCGCATTGCTTGCAGGGCTGCTGTTGCAGGGGATTAGCGGCGCGGCTCTGGGCGCCGCTTGCACGGCCGCCGCGTCCACGGCCTGGAATGTCCAGACGACCTGGGGGGCGGCAG
>CAYYZZ010000022.1:0-20595 GCA_964476235.1 uncultured Streptomycetaceae bacterium
AAGGCAGAAGGCAGAAGGCAGAAGGCAGAAGGCAGAAGGCAAAAGGCAAAAGGCAGAAGGCAGAAGGCAAAAGGCAAAAGGCGGAAGGGAAAAGGGATAGGGGATAAGGGATAAGGGATAAGGGATAAGGGATTAGGTCTAGTCACCAGTCACGAGTCACGAGTCACGCCTCATCAAGCTAAAGCGGGCGTGACTGGCCGCGCCAGCTTAGGGGTAGAATGAACGGCGCGCCCGATACGATAACAACAATGCTTGAGCGCCTCCGGGTACAACAGTGCGCAAGTCCCTCGCCACCACTCCCTGCCAGAGGGGCGGGGAGAGTTTCGAGATGCAAATGGTCTGAGGGGCCATCTGCATGAATGGGATAACCCACCCTCACCCCCGCCCCTCTCCCTGAGGGCGAGGGGAGATTCGACGGTGCGAATGGTTTGAGCCATTCGCACCATTAGTACCATGGAGGATGGACCATGTCACAGTTGACCACCACGACGCTCACCGTCAACGGCAAGAGCCATACCGTCACCGCGCTGCCCGATACGCCGTTGTTGTGGGTGCTGCGCGAACACCTGAAATTGACCGGCACCAAGTACGGCTGCGGCGTCGGCCAGTGCGGCGCCTGCACGGTGCACATAGACGGCAAGCCCAATTACGCCTGCCTCAACCCGATCAAGGACCTCGAGGGCCGCCGCGTCACCACGATCGAAGGTCTGTCCCCGGACTCGAGCCATCCGCTGCAGAAGGCATGGATCGCGGAGCAGGTGCCGCAGTGCGGCTATTGCCAGTCCGGCCAGATCATGCGCGCCGCGGGGCTGCTCAAGGAAACCCCCCGTCCCAGCCACCAGCAGATCGTGGAATACATGCACTCGAACATCTGCCGCTGCGGGACCTATTACAGAATCGTGCGCGCGATCGAGCGCGCGGCGAGGGAGGCATGAACATGACAAGGCGAGGGGCGGAAGGCGGAAGGCGGAAGGGTATTGAAAGGGCCCAAGCGTCCAGACTGAACGAAGGGCGCCGGCGGTTCATGCTCGGCGCAGCGGGCTTCACGTTCGGAATCGCCGCCGGCGTTCCGGCATTGCTGCGCCCGGAAGAGACCCGGGCGCAGGCGGCAAAAAGCGTGGCGGTCAATGCCTGGGTGACGCTACATTCCGACGGCACCGTCGCGATCATGTCGCCGGCGGCCGAGATGGGCCAGGGATCGCTCACCTCGCTCCCGCTGATCCTGGCCGACGAGATGGACGCCGACTGGGCGAAGGTAAAGATCGTGCCGGCTTATCCCACCGGCAAGCTCTACGGGAATCCGCTGTTTGGAGGCGAGCAGTACACCGCGGGCAGCGCCACCGTCACAGGCTACTTCAACAACCTGCGGCAATTCGGCGCCCAGGTGCGCTACGTGCTGATGGAGAACGCGGCGCGCCAGTGGGGCGTTCCGATCTCCGAGCTCGCGACCGAGCCGGGCGTGGTCCTGCACGCGAAATCCGGCAGGCGGATCGGCTACGGCGAGATCGCAACTTTCGCGCGGATACCGGCCCAGGCGCCGGAAGTTGAGGTCGATCCGGTTTCGAAGGCGCAGTTCCGCCTGGTCGGCAAGGACGTTCCACGGGTGGATGTCCCGGGGAAGGTGAACGGCACGGCGCAGTACAGCATCGACGTGCAGGTGCCGGGCATGATCTATGGCGCGATCCTGCGCGAGCCGATGGAAGGCGCGGCGCCCGAGCACATCGACGACGCCGGGGCGCGCGCGGTCGAAGGCGTCATCCGCATTGTGCCGCTGAAGTACGGCGTGGGGGTGCTCGCGGAGACGCCGTGGGCCGCGTTCAAGGCCAAGAACGCGCTCAAGGTGGCGTGGAGCCGCAATGCGAAAGGCCGGGGCTTCTCCACCGAGAAGGGCTACGCGCAGTTCGCGGCGGTCGCCAAAGACTCCGCGCGCAAGGGCATCGCGTGGGAGAGCAAGGGCGATGCAGAGGCGGCGATGGCCAAGGCGGCGACGGTCGTCGAAGGCGAGTATCGGGCCGACTACGCCTACCACGCCCAGATGGAGCCGCTCAACGCGGTGGCGGCAGTATCGCCCGCGGGCGATGCGGTCGAGGTGTGGGTCGGCACCCAGAGCCAGACGATCACCGTCGTCGCGGTGGCCGCGGCGCTCGGGATTACGGAAAGCCGCGTGAAGTTCAACGGCCTGCTGCTCGGCGGCGGTTTCGGGCGCCGCGGCAACCGCGACGTCGAGTTCATCGTGGATGCGGTGCTGATGTCGAAGGCCGCGGGCCGTCCCGTGAAGGTGCTCTGGACGCGGGAGGACGACGTGCACAACGGCCGCTTCCGCCCGCTCTACGTGAACCGCGTCCGCGCCGGCCTCGACGCATCGGGTAAGGTCATCGCCTGGCACCATCGCGTGGCCTGTGACGAAGTGCTCGCATTCATGGACCCGGTGCGCTACAAAATCACCAAGGGCCGCGACAACATCGCGATGCGCGGCACGGAGCTCCCGACGTACGCCATTCCGGAGCGGTTGACCGAAGGACTGCAGCAGGCGACCGGCATGCGGACGAATCCGCTGAGGGCGATCGGTGTCGGGCAGAACAGCTTTGCGAACGAAGTCTTCATCGACGAACTCGCCGCGAAGCAGGGCGTGGACCCGGTCCAGTTCCGGCTGCGGCTGCTCGACAAGACGCCGCTCGCGCAGCGCGCCCGCCACGTGATCGAGGAGGCGGCCAGGATGGCGGACTGGGGCAGGAAGCGCCCGGGACGCGGGCTGGGCATCGCGTATCTCGATTACTCTGGCAGCCAGCTCGCCGGGGTCGCCGAGGTGTCGGTGAACCGGGCGAGCGGTGAAATCAGGGTGCACAATTTCTGGTGCACCATTGACTGTGGCGTCGCCGTGCAGCCTGACAACGTGATCGCGCAGACCGAGAGTTCAATCGTCTTCGGCCTGGGTCTGGCGCTCACCGAGCGCATCACCATCGCGGACGGCACGGTGCAGCAGTCGAATTTCTTCGACTACCAGGTGCCGCGCATGGCGGATCTGCCGGAGGTCCACATCAAGCTGATTCCGACCCGCAACCACCCGACGGGGGCCGGCCAGATGGCGACCCCGCTGGTGCCATCGGCGATCTCCAACGCGGTGTTTCAGCTGACCGGCGCGCGGTTGCGCCAGCAGCCGATGTTGCCCGATCGCGTGAAGCTGGCGCTTGCCGCGGCGCAAACCCGGATCGCGTGACGGCCGGGTCCTGCCGCGACATCCGCTTGCGGCGGGCGGCGTATAAACGGGGCCTGCGGGCCCCGTTTTTTTATCGCCCTCGCGTTAGAATGAAAGCATGAAAAAAAGAAAATCCGCGAGCTGCGACGTCGCGCTGCTGGTGGACGAGGAGACCGGCGAGTACGGGCGCGACGGGCGCTTCGTCCCCGAGGACGACGACGTCGAGGAAAAGGTGCTGCGGGCGCTGAGGCGCCGCTACCGGCGCGTGGAAGTGGTGCCGTTCTCGCGCAAGGTGGACGTTACCGTGCAATGGCTGCGCCGGTTGAAGCCGCGCATCGTGATGAACCTGACCGAGTGGGTGGACGGCGACCGCAGGCAGGATGCGGCGATTGCCGGGCTGCTCGACATCCTCAAGCTCCGTTACACCGGCCCCGGGCCGGAAGGGTTGCGCCTCGCGCGCGACAAGGCACTGTCGAAGCAAGTCGTGGCGGAGCAGGGCGTGCTGGTGCCGCGTCATTTCGTGGCGGGTAATGGCGTGAAGACCGGCGACAGCCTTCCGTATCCGCTGATCGTGAAGCCGCAGTTCGGAGACGGCTCTGACGGCATCGCCAGGAACTCGTTGGTGCGGGATTTGCGAGCGTTGCGCGGGCGGGTGCAGGCGATACGGTCGCGCCTCGGCGAGCCGGCTGTCTGCGAGGAATTCATCCCGGGCAACGATTTGTATATCGGCCTGCTCGGCAACGAGCCGCGGGTACTGCCGCCGGTCGAGCTGGTGGTGACAAGCCGCCATCCGTCCGCGCCGCGTTTCGCCACCTACCGCTTGAAGAACGATCCCCGTTACCGGGCGAAATGGAAAGTGCATTACCGCCGGGCGCGGCTAGACGCGTCAACGTTGCGCGAACTCGCGGACGCGAGCCGGTGCATCTTCCACGCGCTCAAGCTCCGCGACTACGCCCGGCTCGATTTCCGGCTGGCGGAAGACGGCCGGTTCTACTTCATCGAGGCCAATCCCAATCCCGACCTCGATCCCTATGCGCTCAACCGCAACGGCTGTTTCGCCGGCGTGCCCTACCACAGGATGCTCGAAACGATCGTGGAGAGCGCCCGCCAACGCCGGAAGGCGTGAATCGTGAATCGTGAATCGTGAATCGTGAATGGATTGTGTATCCCTCTCCCCCGGTGCGCGGGGGTCGAATCACGACTCACGAATCACGACTCACGGTTTCTGAGTCGGCTTCACCTCGCGGAGCAGCAGCCCGGTGGTGGAGACGCGCAGCTCGAGCTCGGCGGGCCGCGTCACCGGCACGAAAGTAGCGGAGCCGTACTCGGCGTCGAGCAGCGGCGCCAGGAAGGTATAGCGCCGGCGCAGGACGTACAGGTCCACCGCCTTGTCGCGGGCGAGCGCGTGCACCGTGCGCGCCGCCGCCTGCTCGTCCTTGACCGAATGGTACCGCCCCGCCACCCGGTCGAGCTCGTAGGCGGTATGCAGCCCGATCCAGTTCGCATAGGGGCTCCACTTGAGGATGTGCGCGTCCACGTAGATCTCGTCCCCGGCGAGCTCGTACTTCGCCTCGCGGCCGTCCGGGAACCGGAACACCGCGGTGAAGCGTTGCGGGCCCGTGGGATTCACTACGATCCGCGCCGCCACGTCTTCGCGCGCCAGCGCGCGATAGCCCTGGATGCCGATGGCGATTGTGCCTGCGAACCCGCCGAGCGTGAGCAGTAGCAGCCCGATGAGCGTCCGGAACGCGAAGCTCGGGAGCTGCAGCCGGACGAACGATACGAGGCCGGCCAGAAGCAGCAGCGCGCCGATCGCGCCGAGCGCGAGGGCGGCGAGAAAGAGCGGCGTATCGAGGAGTTCAGGCGGCATGGGCGTAGCTTACACGTGTAACTCCGTCGCAGGTAAAGCGTCTCAGGTACGGCGTCTCAGATGCTGCGTCTCAGGTACCGCGCACCAGAACTCCGTCCTTCCAGGACGCCCCATCTGCGACGCCTTATCTGCGACGTAGTATCTGCGACGCTATATCTGCAACGCCCTCATCCCTCGAGCACGGCCTCGATGTCGGCGGCGATGTCCTCGGGCCGGGCCTTGGGCGGGTAGCGGCGAATCAGCTCGCCGTCGCGGCCGACCAGGAACTTGACGAAATTCCACTCGATGTCGCCGCTGCCAGATACCTCGTTCAGCCACCGGTAGAGCGGGTGGGCGCCGGCGCCGTTGACCTCGATCTTCTCGAACATCGCGAACGAAACGCCGTAGTTCTTCGCGCAGAAAACGCCGATCTCTTCCGCGCCGCCCGGCTCCTGCGCGCCGAACTGGTTGCAGGGGAAGCCGAGCACCGCCAGCCCCTGGCCGGAATACTTCCGGTGCAGCGCCTCGAGCCCGGCGTACTGGGGCGTGAAGCCGCACTGGCTGGCGGTGTTCACCACCAGCACCAGCTTGCCCTCGAGGGTTTTCAGGTCGAGCGGCTGGCCGGCGAGAGCCGTGGCCTTGAAGTCGTGCAGGTCGCTCATGGGCGGTTGCTGGTGTGCTCTAACGTCGAGCTAACCCGCGCACCGCTTATGGCGGTGCGTCCGTGTGCAGCGCGCGGTTAGCTGTCTCGTTCAAATTCTGGATCGTGCGATTTCGCAGCTCTGCGTACACCAACAGCAGCAGAAGCACTGGTGCAGCGAACCCGATTACGAACGGTGTGAACTCCACCGATCGATCCCACCAGCTCTTCTCTTCGGTCAGGAAAGTCCATGACTTCGCTGCCAAAAAGAGCACTGTAAAAAGCAGCGCTGGCACCAGAAACCACGCTGTGTTTCTGCCGCCACCAGCCGCCATGCGCGCGCCGAAGAAAGATACGGCAGCGACCAGCGCAACGGCGAGGATTCCGGCGGAAATGCCGAAGGCGGAGTCTATCCACGCTCCTATCTGATGAACGATAAGTAGCGTAATTGCAAGAACCACCAATCGCCTAAGCCAGGTATCGCTCATTTGTCGCGTGGGTCGCGTGGCGGGGATCGAACCTTGCCGTAGTCGGGTACTGGCTGCGTTGCCGCGATTCAGCGTACGATTGCGTCCCGCCGGGAGAGGGTTCCCAAACGGCAGGCTACTTGTGGAAGTGGGAGCGCGCCTTCTCGAACGCCTCGCGCGCCTTTGCCCAAGCGTCGTCAGCACCGCGTGCAAGATCTAGCCAAGCGTCGCCCGCGGCCGCCTGGACCTGCCGCATTTGCTCCATCGCTTGGTCGCGTTGGCGGCGGAATGCTTCCAGTTGCTTCTCATATTCGATGCGCACGTCGGCCTGCGTCCCCTTGGCTTTTGTCTCCCACCTCCTGACCTCCGCGTTCCACTCATCGAGTTGCACCTTGAGCTTCTCAACGTACTCGTCTCTTTTGCTCATGTTCTGTCCTCCATCGTCGTTGGGTGAGTTTCAATAACAGCTAAGGAACCTCTGAAAAAGTCGTCCCGGCGTACGCCGGGATCCAGGAAGACATTGATTTCACTGGACCCCGGCTTTCGCCGGAGTGACGAATGCCGACTTGTTCAGACCTTCCCTAACGTGAAGTAGTTGGACTAAGAGCCGGTTTGTAAACCGGTATTGTACGCGTGACGTTGTCATCCTTCAAGATCCGGGAGGGCGTCAGGGCGGGAGAGCGTGAGAGCGAGCCGATTTCGTTCTCCCGATCTCCCGATCTCCCGACCTCCCGGCTTTTCATCAGCCGCGCTGCTTCAGGATGGGGCCGATTAAATCGGACAGGCGCTCGCGCTGCTTTCCCTGCGAGTCGAAGTTCGCCGGATCGAGCCAGCGCACGAACGCCCGCTCGAGTTCCGGCCACTCGCTGTCGATGGCGGCATACCACGCGGTGTCGCGGTTGCGGCCCTTGTAGACGCCGGCCTGGCGGAACACGCCATCGTACGAGAACCCCAGCCGCTGCGCGGCAACGCGCGACGCCGCATTGAGCGAATCGCATTTCCATTCGTAGCGCCGGTAGCCGAGCTCGAAGGCGCGCTTCATCATGAGGTACATCGCTTCGGTTGCGGCCCGCTTGCGCTGGAGGAGCGGCGAGTAGTTGAGGTGCCCGACCTCGATCGCGCCGTTAGCGGGGTCTATGCGCATGTAGCTCGCGATGCCGACGGCCTTGCCCGTGCCCGCGTCGATGATCGCGTGGAACAAAGGGTCTTCGCTTTGACGTGCCGACGTCATCCATTGCCGGTAGGCGTCGAAGGTATCGAACGGCCCGATCGACAGGTAGGTGAAGTTGCGGTTGCTCGGGTCGATCGCGTTCGCACGGTACAGGTCTTCCGCGTGATGCGCGGGGTCTATCGGTTCGATGCGGCAGTAACGACCTGCCATCGCGGTGCGCGGCGGCCGCTCGACGCCTTTCCAGCCCGGCACCGGCGGCCCGACCGGCTGCCCCAGGTCATTTAAATGAGTGCGGTCCACCATATATCGGGAGATCGGGAGATCGGAAGGTCGGGAGATCGGGAGGTCGGAAGTTGTTTCGCTCTCCCGCCCTCACGCCCTCACGGCTTCTGAAGACGGCGGAGCTCCGCCGTAGCGCCTTCGTGCTCGAGGAAATCCCGCGGGCAGCCGCTCTGCGCTTCCTTCAGCAGCGGCAGCGCGCGCTCGCGCTCCCCGCGCAGCAGGTGCCATTGCGCGAGGTAGAAGTTCGCTTCGCAGCGCTGCTCGCTCTGCTTCCTGGCGTCGGGATCGGTGGAGGCGGCGACGACGGAGCCGGGGTCCGTGCGGCCCAGGTAAAGCACAATGACGGGCGCGGGCCAGGCGCCGCCCCGGCTCGTCCGGGTTTCGGCGTCCAGCGTTTCCTCGGCGTTGATCATTTCGTCGCGCTTGCGGGCGAGGTAAAGCCACAACGCGGTGTAGTTGTTGTGGTCGAGCGTGAGCGACTGCTCGAGATCGGAGACCGCGCGCAGGTAATCGCCGCTGTAATATCGCGCCCGCCCCCGGGCGAGCAGCGCGCCGGCCGATTTCGGGTCGAGCTGGATGGCAGTGTCGTAGTCCGAGATAGCGCGCGCGTAGTCGCCCTTGGCGACCCGCTCGAAGGCGCGGCCGTTGTACGCGGCCGGGTCCTTCGGGTTGAGGCTGATGGCGGCGTCGTAATCGGCAATGGCACGGTCGTGGTCGCCCTTGTTGCCCCAGGCGCCGCCCCGGTTATAGAAGGCGTCGCCGTTGCGCGGGCTCAGGCGGATGGCGGCGTCGTAGTCGGCGATCGCGCGGTCGTGATCACCCTTGGCCGCCCACTCGATCCCGCGGTTATAGTGCAGCTTGGAGAGCTCCTCGCCGGAGTAGCGGCCGGACTCGATCGCCCGCGTGCAATGCTGGATCGCCAGGTCCGGGTTGCCCGAGATGTTCGCGCAGCGCTCGGCGTCGTTGGCGGGCTGGGCTTGTGCCGCGCCCGCTGCGGCCAGGAAGATGGCGGTGGGCAGGGCCCAAAGTATTCTTGAAATAGGGTTCATCATGTTGTCGGATGCGGTCCGGGAAGTCATCAACGGACGGCATTGTACCTGCAAACCTAACTCTTTGATCTCCAGTGACGATTTGCACCGCGGAACGGGCCGGTAAGATGGACACGGCCGGAGCAAAGATGGCAAACTGCGCCCGATGACGTCCGCCCAGCTTCGCGCGCTCGCGATCGCCGCGATGGTGCTGCTTCTGCCGGCTGCGGGAAGGGCGGCGGAGGGTGCCGCGGCGTTCGACAACCTGGTGCAGTCGCGCTACGTCCACTGCGCGTTCTACAAGACCTACGAGGTGGACCGCACGACCGGCGACCTGCTCCTGGTCGAGGGCCGCTCGAATTCGCTGACCCATTTTCAGGCCATTCACGACGGGCAGGCGCGCCAGATTTCCACGCGCGTGGCGGGCGCCCGCAACGTGAGGGTGATGAACAGCGGCAAGTACCTGCACTTCGTGGACCACGTCGCGGGCATGTACGTCCTCACCACGGTTTACGGCTGCCTCGACCGGGACCCGAAGAGCGGCACTTGCGTCAGCTACGGCGCGATGCAGTCGCGCCACTTCGATCCCAAGGTGCTGACCGATCCCGACGCGGTTTATGAAGCGTTGAAAGACAGTTCCGACCCCGGTTTCTGCGACCACAGCTTCGTCAACGTGCAGGAGGCTTCCACCAGGCAGTGACGACTGACGAAATCCGAATCGCGGCGTAAGAACGGCCGGCTGGATGCAGCCGGCCGTTTCGTATCTCGTCCGTTGTCCGTCGTCACCCGTCACCCTTTGCGTTTTCCGCCGGGGAACGGGTCACTTCGAACCAGGTGGCGAGCGCCACGCCCCGGCGCTCGCCTGACCCGGAAAACAAGGCGGTGCCCGTGTGATGCTTGCGGCCGTCGCGACCGATCTCCCAGCCGATTGCTACGCAGCGCTCACCCGCCAAGACATGCCCGCTGAGCGAAACCGCCAACTCGCCCAGCAGCACCGCGTTTCCCTCTTTCAAATCGAAAGAAAAGCCGCCGGGGCAATCGAGCGCAGCCCACAGGAATTCCGGCTGCACTCTGCCGCTGCTGTCAGCGAGCGATGCGTCGGGAAGCCAGGGGGAAGCGACTATCCCGTCGCGGCCCAGCGGACCGGGGAAGATGCGCAGCCCGTCGCCCGCCGCGCGCTCGGGGCCGCAGACGAAGCAGGTTGGAAAGGGATGCGAGTGGAAACCCCGGTAATTGCGCGACGCCTTCACGGCCGCTTCAAAAGCGGGCGCCGCAGGGGCTTCCAGTTCGATTTTCGCCGGCCGGGCCCAGGCGACCGCGGTTCCCGCATGGACCAGCTCCACGCCGGCGTTCGTTTTCCTGGACTGCATTTCCACGCCGAGCGGGGGCGGGGTCAGCAGCCGCGCCCGCACGGGCCCCTCGATGAAAGCGGCGAGCCGGCCGCACACGTAACCGCCGTTGCCGGAATCCGGCGGCCCGCAGAAACGCCGGTCGATCAGAATCGAGTCGGTCATGACCGGTCCCGTTTTTTCATGCCTGATCGGCGTGTATCGGCGTTCATCGGCGGCGGATCAGTGTTTTTGTTGCTGCTTGTTCTGCTCCTCGGTCAGCGCCGCGATCACGCGCTGGCGCTTGGTTTCGATCTCCTTGGCGAACCCCGGGTAGCGCTGCTCGACGAAGCCGGTGGCGAGCCCGATCTTGAGCAGTGCCACCGCGAGGCAGGCGGAAAGGTCATCGAGATCCGGGCTCTTGCGCGCGAGCTGCATGGCCTCGCAGGTCTCGTCGCACAGCTGGTGAAGGGCTTCCGACGTTTCCTTATCAAATAATGGTTTCATTTCTGCATGCCTCAAAAACGTGATTCGTTATTCGGGCAGAAATCCTCCGCCTGCGGAAAGTCGTTCGACTAACGACGCCCCCTCACTGCTCACGTTTTACCCTGATCGTTTGCCGCGTCAACCGAGATCGAGAATCGCACGAGCTCGGCGACGTTGCGCACGCCGAGCTTGGCCATGATGCGCGACTTGTGGACTTCCACGGTGCGCGCGCTGATGCCCAGGGCCCGGGCGATTTCCTTCGCGTGCAGTCCTCTCGCGGCGTGATCAAGGACTTCGCGCTCGCGTGAAGTGAGGACGGCCAGTTTCTCGGTTTCGCTGCGGCGTGCGTCGGCATGCTTGATGCGCCGCTCCTCGAGCGCGAACGCCGTGCGGATCGCCGCCAGCAGCTGCTCGTGGTCGAAGGGCTTCTCCAGGAAATCCACCGCCTGCGCATGGAACGCCTTGCGGGCGGTCGGAACGTCGCCATGGCCGGTGATGATGATAACCGGCAGGGTGCTGCCGCGCGCGCGGAGCGCCGCCTGCAGCTCGACGCCGCTCGAGCCCGGGAGCCGAAGGTCGGCGAGCACGCAGCCGCTCCAGTCGTCACGGAATGCCGCGAGGAACGCTTCGGCATCGGTGTAGAGCGCGACGCGGTGGCCGTCGAGCCCGAGCATGAGCGCGAGCGAATCCCGCACCGACGGGTCGTCGTCGACGATGTAGACGGTCAGGCTTGCAGGCACGGCAATACCAGGTGAAATTCACCGTGCCCGACGGCGATCGCTTCCAGCGTTCCCCCGTGTGCTTCAGCAATCGCGCGGCTCACCGCGAGGCCCAGTCCCATCCCGGTCGGCTTGCCGGACACGAACGGCTCGAACAGCCCGCTGCGCGCCGGCGGCGAGATGCCCGGGCCGTTGTCGGTGATGATCAGCCGCACGCGGGCGCCGCCGTCGCGACGGGCGACGACGCCAATGCATCCATCGGCAATGCCGGCGCTCACGATCGACTCCACGGCATTGGACAGCAGGTTCCGGATGACGAGTTCCACCTGGATGCGGTCGATGAACAGCGCGGGGAGGGCGTCGTCCCCCTGGACATTGACCGCGACCGCATGCTCGCCGGAGACCTGCGCTCCGATGCGGCGCGCGGCGGCAAGCAACTCGTCCACCGCGACGACCTCGAGCCGGGTCGAGCCGGTGCGGAAGAAGTCCCGCAATCGGCGAACCACGTCGGCAGCCCGTTGCGCTTCCGACAGCATTTTTCCGATGATCTCACGCAGTTCCGACGGCCGGTTGGTGCCGGGGGCGAGCAGCATCTCGGCCGCCTTCCCGTAGTTGGCGAGAGCCGTCAGGGGCTGGTTGACCTCGTGCGCGATGGCGCCCGCCATCTCGCCGGCCGCGGCGAGGCGCAGGGTCTGGCGCAAGCTCTCCGCTGCGCGCTCGCGCTCGTCGAGCATCATGCCGAGGTAGAGCCCGGTCAGCGTGAGCGCCGCGACCAGGGCCTGCAATTCGACGACAGGGAAGGCCGCAGGCGGGCTGGCGTGTATGCCCAGGACCACGCCGATCTGGACAACCGCAGCCGCCACGACCGCACCGTTCATGCCGACGCGTGCCGCGATCCAGATCAGGGGCAGGAACATGAGATAGAAATGGTCCGAGGGGTCGCCTGCCAGTCCCTCGAAAATAAGCCATAGCGTCGCCGCGAGGACGGCGATTTGCAGTATGAATTCCGGCCGGCGGGGGAGCAAAAGCAGGCCAGCACGGCGTTCCCGATCGGCGGCCGCCAGCAGCAGCGGGGCGGTCACCAGGATGCCGACGGCGTCGCCGATCCAGAATCTCAGCCAGGAGTCGATCAGGTCGGGCGCCCCGACGACCGCCGCCGCGCGCAGCGCACCCACGAAGGATATCCCGATGACCGCGCTCGCCAGGATCGCGACCGACACGAAGATGGTGAGCTGGCGCGTCGAGTCCAGGGTGCCGCCCGCGAGCAGGCGCCGCAGCAGCCACGCGATCCCCGCGTAGCCGGCGCTCAACACAAGCGCGGTCATGAACGTCACGCCGTGACCGCCCGGCGACCCGTGAACCACGACGTCCGCGAGGGCGATGGTCGCCAGGACCGCCGGCGCGTGGCCGAGTCCGGCCAGCATCATCCAGACGATGGCGAGGGCAGGTTGCGGGTTCCATGGCGTGATGTTGAACGGCCCCACCGGGTCGATGTAGCTGGCCCAGTCGAGCGCGATGTAGCACGGCGCGAAGACGAGAGCATCGCGCAGATAGCGGAGTGGCGACATAAGTAAGAACCCGTACGCGTTATCCAGTCTGTGCGCGCGTGGAGGGCGCGGCTATTGTGCATCAACATGTTCATACAAGCCATCAGCCGCATCGGCGAGATGTTCGACCTCGGACTCTGGTCGCAGTGGTTCGACCAGCTCGACCGGACGTTTGTTTTCCTGCTGGTGCTGCCTTTCGTCGTCGCGGTGGTCGGGCTGTGGTCGGCGTGGCGGGACAAGGAGGAGGACAAGGACAAGGAGGAGTAGCGATGCGCGTTGCGGCACTCGTGGTCTCGCTGTTTGCCTTCTGGCTGCTGCTATCGGGCATCTACACGCCGTTCCTGGTCCTCGCCGGGCTGGGCGCCTCGATTGCGGTTGCGTTGCTCGCCTGGCGCATCGGCATCGCCGACCCCGAAGGCCACCCGGTCCAACTGGCCCCCGGCGCGGTGGCGTCGTACTGGCCGTGGCTCATCAAGGAGATCGCCGTGTCGGGATGGCAGGTGACGCGCATCATCCTCGATCCGCGGCTGCCCGTCAGCCCGGCGCTGGTGAAATTCCGGCCGTCGCAGAAGACCACCGTCGGGCTGGTGACCCACGCCAACTCGATCACGCTGACCCCGGGCACGATCACGGTCGAAGCCGGCCCCGAGGCATTCCTCGTGCACGCGCTGACGCGCGCCGGCGCCGATGGCCTGGCGGGAAGCGAGATGGACCGGCGGGTGAGCCGTCTCGAGGGGAGGGAATAGTGTTCTCCGCCGCGGTCATCGCGCTGCTCGTCACGGTGGTGCTGGCGCTCGCTCGCGCGATCCGCGGGCCGACCGTGTTCGACCGGCTGCTGGCAACCAATACCGCCGGCACCGTCGCCGTGCTGCTGCTCTCGACGATCGGCTTTCTCGCGGGGCGGCCCGACTTTCTCGACCTCGCGATCGTCTACGGGCTGTTGAACGTCATGGGAACGATCGCGGTGCTGAAGTTCTTCCGCTACGGGAGCCTCGGGGAATGAGTGTCGCGCTCGACATCGCGAGCTGGATACTGCTCGTGGCCGGCGGGCTGTTCAGCATCGTCGGCGCCATCGGCCTGCTGCGCATGCCGGACTTCTACACGCGCGTGCATGCCGCGAGCGTGACCGACACCCTCGGCGTGGGTTTCATCCTGCTCGGGCTCATCCTGCAGGCCGGCTGGACGCTGGTTACGGCCAAGCTCGTCATCATCGGGCTGCTGATCTTCTTCACCAGCCCGGCGGCGACGCACGCGCTCGCCAGGGCGGCGCTCGAGCGCGGCCTCGAGCCGCTGCTGGACGGAGAGGAGAGGCCATCGAAGCGCTGATCATCAACGTGCTGCTCGCGACCATGGGCGTGACGGTGGTCGCCATGGCGCTGCAGCGCAACCTCTTCGGCGTCGTGGTGCTGTTCGGCATCTACAGTTTCCTCATGGCGACGGTGCTGGTCGCGCTCGACGCGGTGGACGTCGCGATGACCGAAGCGGCGGTGGGCGCCGGCATCTCGACCGTGCTGCTGCTCGGCGCGCTCTACCTCACCGGCGGCACGGAAGCGAAGCCGCTCCACCGGCCGCTCTTTCCGCTCGCGCTGTCGATCGCGGTCGGCGCGGTGCTCGCCTACGGCATGCAGGGCCTGCCCGCGTTCTCCGATCCTCAGGCACCGATCCACTCGCACGTCGCGCCGCGCTATCTGCAGGACGGCCTGAAGGAAACCGGCGTGCCGAACGTGGTGACCGCGGTGCTTGCGAGCTACCGCGGCTTCGACACGCTGGGCGAGACGGTGGTGGTCTTTACCGCCGGGGTCGGGGTGATCGCGCTGCTGCGGCGCCGAAAGAAGAAGGGTTCATGAAGAACGACATCATCCTGCGCGTCATCGCGAAGCTGCTGATGCCGTTCATGCTGGTCTTCGCGCTCTACGTGCAGTTCCACGGCGACTTCGGCCCGGGCGGCGGCTTCCAGGCCGGCGTGATCGCGGCCGCGGCCATCGTCTTCTATTCGATCATCTTCGGGTTGCCCGCCGGGCAGCGGGTCGTGCCCGACCGGGTGGTGGAGCGGATGCTGGCGTCGGGCGTGCTGCTGTACGCCGGGGTCGGACTCGCGGGCATCGCCCTGGGCGGCAACTATCTCGACTACTTCGTGCTCGACGCCGATTCGGTGCGCGGCCAGCTGCGCGGCATCTTCTGGGTCGAGGCCGGCGTCGGTCTCACGGTCGCCGGCGTGATGCTGAAACTCTTCTACATGTTCGCCGGGCGCGGCCGCGACGCGGGGGACGCGTGAGCACGGTCGCCGGCCACTTCAGCTACTGGGTCACCATCTTCCTGATGGTGGCGGGGCTGTACATCCTCGTCGCCCGCAGCAACCTGCTGAAGAAGCTGATCGGCCTCGCCATCCTGCAGACCTCCGTCTTCCTGCTCTACATCGCGCCCGGCAAGCTGGTCGGCGCCACTGCGCCCATCATCGCCGAGGGATTCACGCTCTACTCGAATCCGCTGCCGCACGTGCTGATCCTCACGGCGATCGTGGTCGGCGTGGCGACGCTCGCGCTCGGCCTGGCGCTGGTCGTGCGCATCCGCGAGGCCTACGGCAGCATCGAAGAGGACGAAATCCTCTCGCAGGAGGATTGATGCTCGATCATCTGCCCGCCCTGCAGGTGGTCCTGCCGCTCGTTGCCGCGCCGCTCATCGTGCTGGTGCGCCACCGCGGCTTCGCGTGGCTCGTTACCACCGTGGTGAGCTACTGCTGCCTGGTAATCGCCGTCTTGCTCGCTTCGCGCGTCGCGGACGGCGGTGCGATTTCCTATGCCATCGGCAGCTGGCCGCCGCCGTGGGGCATCGAGTACCGCGTCGACGCGCTGAGCGCCTTCGTTCTCGTGCTGGTATCGCTCACCGCCTCGTTCGTCGCGCCCTATGCCCAGCGCAGCCTCGCCGCCGAGGTCGCGCCCGACCGCCAGTACCTGGTGTACGCGATGTTCTGCCTGTGCCTCGCGGGGCTGCTCGGCATCACCATCACCGGCGACGCGTTCAACCTGTTCGTGTTTCTCGAGATTTCGTCGCTCGCGACTTACGTGCTGATCGCGCTCGGGCCGCGCCGCAAGGCCCTGTTCGCGGCCTACCAGTACATGCTCATGGGCACGGTGGGCGCCACGTTCTACGTCATCGGGGTGGGTCTGCTCTACCTCATGACCGGCACGCTCAACCTGGCGGACCTGGCGGAGAGGCTGCGGGCGGTGGAGGACTTGCGGCCGGTGCTCGCCGCGCTGGCCTTCATCACCGTCGGCATCGGGTTGAAGCTCGCGCTGTTTCCGCTGCACCAGTGGCTGCCGAACGCCTACGCCTACGCGCCGTCGATGGTCACGGCGTTCATCGCCGCCACCGCCACCAAGGTCTCGGTGTACGTGCTGCTGCGCTTCTACTTCAGCGTGTTCGACCCCTCGGCGCTGTTCGAGCGGCTGCCGACGCGCGAAGTGTTCATCGCGCTGTCGGTTGCCGCCATGGTCACCGCATCACTGGTTGCGCTCTACGAGCAGGACGTGAAGCGCCTCTTCGCCTATTCCAGCGTGGCGCAGATCGGCTACATCACGCTGGGCATCGGCCTCGACAACCAGGCGAGCCTGACCGGGTCGATCAGCCACCTGCTCAATCACGGCATCACCAAGGGTGCGATCTTCGTGCTGCTCGGGGCGGTGCTGCTGCGCAGCGGGGCCGTCTCCGTGACCGTGGCGGGCCTCGCGGGACTGGGCCGGCGCATGCCGCTGACGGCGTTCGGCCTGGTGATCGCGGGCTTGAGCCTGATCGGCGTTCCCGGCACCGCCGGGTTCATCAGCAAGTGGTATCTCATCGTGGGCGCGCTGGAGCGCGGGCTGTGGTGGGTGGTCGCTGTGATCGTCGTCACTTCGTTGATCGCCGTCGCTTACGTTTGGCGCGTGGTCGAGGCGGCGTACTTGCGCCCGGCGCAGGATGGCGCGCCGGCGCCGCGGGAGGCGCCGCCGGGCATGCTCGCCGCGGCGCTGGGCATGGTCATTCTGTGCGTCTATTTCGGGATCGAGACCTCGTTCAGCGTCGGCGGCGCGCGCGATGCCGCGATCCTGCTGCTCGGAGGCGCGCGATGAGCGGCGCGCACCTGATTGCGGCGGCGCTGCTCGTGCCCGCGGCGGGCGCGGCGTTGATCGCGGCCGCGGGACGCTGGCCGAACCTGCGCGAGGCGGTGACACTCGTGACTTCGGTCGCGCTGTTCGCAACTGTGCTCGCGCTGCTCCCCGGCGTGCTGGGCGGGGAGCGGCCCGAGCTCATCCTGCTCGAGATGCTTCCGGGCATCGCCATCGGGTTTCGCGTGGAGCCGCTCGGCATGCTGTTCGCCCTGGTGGCCTCCGGGCTGTGGATCGTCAACTCGGTGTACTCGATCGGTTACATGCGCGGCAACGGCGAGCCGCACCAGACGCGCTTCTACGTGTGCTTCGCGCTGGCGCTCGTCGCGACGATGGGCGTCGCGCTGGCGTCGAACCTCCTGACGCTATTTCTGTTTTACGAACTGCTGACGCTCGTGACCTGGCCGCTGGTCACGCATCACGGCGATGAGAAGTCGCGCTCGGGCGGGCGCGTCTACCTCGGCCTGCTCCTCGGCACCTCGATGATCCTGCTGCTGCCCGCGATCATCGCCACCTGGGTCCTCTCGGGCACGCTCGAGTTCACCCCCGGCGGCATACTGCGCGATGCCGGGCTCTCCGGCGCTGCGCTCGGCGGCCTGCTCGCGCTCTACATGTTCGGGATCGGCAAAGCGGCGCTGATGCCGGTCCACCGCTGGCTGCCGGCGGCGATGGTGGCGCCGACGCCGGTGTCCGCGCTGCTGCACGCGGTCGCGGTGGTCAAGGCCGGCGTGTTCACCGTGGTGAAGGTGGTGGTCTACGTATTCGGCGTCGATACGCTTGCCGGCGTGCGCGCCGCTGACTGGCTGCCTGCCGTCGCCGGCTTTACCATCCTCGCCGCGTCGATCGTGGCGCTGCGCGCCGACAACCTGAAGCGGCGCCTCGCTTACTCGACGGTGAGCCAGCTCTCCTACGTGGTCCTCGCCGTATCACTGCTGGCGCCGCTGTCGGTCGCCGCCGCGGCGCTGCACATCGCGACGCACGCCGTGGGCAAGATCACGCTGTTCTTCGCCGCGGGCGCGATCTACACCGCGAGCCACAAGACCGAGGTGAGCCAGCTGGACGGCATCGGCCGGCGCATGCCCTGGACCATGGGCGCGTTCGCCATCGGCGCGCTGTCGCTGATCGGCATCCCGCCGGCCGCCGGCTTCCTCAGCAAGTGGCTCATGTTCCAGGGCGCGGCGGTCGCTGGCCACTGGATCGCTTTCGCCGTCCTGGCGCTGAGCACGCTGCTCAACGCGGCGTATTTTCTGCCGATCCTCCACGCGGCGTTTCTCCGGGAGCCGCGGCCGGGCGATGCGGCGCACGGCGAGGCGCCGTGGACCATGGTGGCGGCCATGATGGTGACGGCGGCGGCGACGCTCGCGCTGCCGTTCGTCGCGTCGGTGCCGCTGGGGCTCGCGCGCTCGGTCGCGGGAATCTCGCCATGAGCTGGCTCGATCAACCGAAAAACGTGGCCCGGCTCTACCGGGGCTTGTGGATCTTCGGCTGCCTGCTGGTGCTCGCCGACCTGGCGGTGCACCGGCACGCCGAGGCCGGCTTCGACGGCGTGTTCGGCTTCTACGGCCTGTACGGCTTCGTCGCCTGCGTCGCGCTCGTGCTGGCGGCGAAGCTGCTGCGCCGCGGCGTGATGCGGCGCGAGGATTACTACGATGATCGGTGAAATTCCGGCCGGCCTGATCCTCGTTGCGGCGGGCTTCCTTCTGCCCCTCGTGCCGCCGGCGCTGCGTGGCGCGCTCGGCGTCGCCGCGCCGATGCTCGCCTTCGCGCAGCTCCTGTGGGTCGGCCCCGGCTACCGGCTCGACGTGGAAGCGTTCGGCGTCACGCTGGCGCTGGTGCGCACGGACGCGCTGAGCCTCGCCTTCGGCTACGTGTTCTGCATCGCGGCCTTCCTCAACGGGATCTATTCGTGGCAGGTGCGGCGTGGCATCGAGCAGCCGGCGGCGCTGGTGTATGCGGGCAGCGCGCTGGCGGCCATTTTTGCCGGCGACCTGCTCTCGCTCTTCGTTTTCTGGGAAATCTCGGCCGTTGCCTCGGCGCTGGTCATCTGGGCGGGCGGCACGCCGGGCGCTTACCGCGCGGGCATGCGCTACCTGGTGGTGCAGCTCGCGTCCGGGATGCTGCTCGCGGCCGGCGCCGCGCTGCACTACGCCGCGACGGGCTCGATCGCCTTCGACTTTATCGGCCTCGATTCGGCGGGCGGGCTGCTGCTGTTCGCCGCCTTCGGCGTGAAGTGCGCTTTCCCGCTGCTGCACAACTGGCTGCAGGACGCCTATCCCGAGGCGAGCGCCACGGGGACGGTGGTGCTGTCGGCGTTTACCACCAAGATCGGCATCTACGCGCTGGCGCGCGGTTTCCCGGGTACGGAGCTCCTCATCTACATCGGCGCCGCGATGGCCGTGTTCCCCATCTTTTTCGCGGTGATCGAGAACGACCTGCGCCGCGTGCTGGCCTACAGCCTGAACAACCAGCTCGGGTTCATGGTCGTGGGCATCGGCCTGGGCACGGAGCTCGGCCTGAACGGCGCCGTCGCTCACGCCTTTGCCGACATCCTGTTCAAGGGGCTGTTGTTCATGTCGATGGGCGCGGTGCTGCTGCGCGCGGGGAGCGTCAAGGCGACCGATCTCGGCGGCCTCTACAAGTCCATGCCGTTGACCACGGTCCTCTGCATCGTGGGCGCGGCGTCGATTTCCGCCTTTCCGCTCTTCAGCGGGTTCGTCACGAAATCGATGATCATGACCTCGACCGCGCAGGAGGGGTACCCCGTGATCTGGCTCCTCCTGCTGTTCGCATCAGCCGGCGTGTTTCACCACGCGGGAATCAAGATTCCGTTCTTCGCCTTCTTTGCCCACGACTCCGGCATCCGCTGCAAGGAAGCGCCTCCGCACATGCTGATCGCGATGACGCTCGCGGCGGCGCTGTGCATTGGCATCGGCGTGTTCCCGACCGCACTCTATGCGATCCTGCCGCTGCCCATGGACTATGCGCCGTACACCGCCTCGCACGTCCTGGCGCAGCTGCAGCTCCTTGTGTTCTCGGCGCTCGCCTTCTCGTGGCTGATGCGAAACGGCATCTATCCGCCGGAACTGCGCTCGGTCAACCTGGATACGGACTGGCTCTACCGCCGGCTCGGAATGCGTATTGCGGCCGGCGCCGATTCCGCGCTTCACGCGCTTCTTGCCGCGTGTGGCGCCGCCGCCGGATTGCTCGGCCGCGCCGCGAAGGGCGCGCTCGAGCGCCTTCACGGTTCGCAGGGAGTGTTTGCGCGCACCTGGCCCACGGGGTCCATTGCGCTCGGGATCATGCTGATGTTGCTCGCGTTCCTAATCTCGTACTATGCCGCCTGAGGGTTGCTGTGCATCAATGCCATGCCTGCGGCAGCGCCTGATGCCGCGTGGCTCACGGGAAAGGGATAGCGGGTGATCCTCGCGCTTCGCGAGGGCGGTCCGGGTCCCGTTCTTTTATTTGCGTCTTGCCGGACGTCCAGTGCCCGCGACTAACGACCAATGTTTGTCCGTGCAAGCACCTCGGGATTGACCATATTAATAGGCTTGCCGCCGATGAACGCAAGGAGGTTGTCGAAGGCCTCGCCGAAGTAGAGCTCGTAGGTATCCTGCTGTCACCCGTCGCTTGTCACGCCGTTCGTATGTTGTGTCACAATCACGCCCTGCCCAATTATCGAAGGAGGCGCCAGTGGAGCTCGGACTCAAGGGGAAAGTGATCGCGATCACCGGCGGCAGCGA
>CAYYZZ010000023.1:0-19163 GCA_964476235.1 uncultured Streptomycetaceae bacterium
AGGTCGAGGATCATCAGGTCGTAGCGCTCGCGCGCGAGGTAGCGGTTCATCTCGGTCGCGTCGGGCACCACCCGCACCGCGTAGCCCTGCTCGTTGAGGTAGCGGTTCAGCAGGTCGCGCAGGCGGGCGTCGTCGTCAACGACCAGGATTCGTGTTTTGGGCTCGGTCATGGGCGCATCCTAACCATTTAGTCACTGCCCTTCCAGTTCATTGTAAGTATCCGTTACCGGCGGGCTCTCTGAAACAAATTGTTGCAAAACAGCGAGAGCGCCGCACCCCGGCCCGCGTTCAACCCCATACGATGGCACATCGCCCGAACGGGCGTTAAAGCACAACAGGGATAACGGCAATGCGCAGGGGAAATACTGGAAGGAGTCTGCAATGCGTAAGAAGCTGATCAGTGGCCTGGTGGCGGCCGCGCTGTGCATGGCGGTGCCTGCCTGGGCGGACGGCGGTCACGGGCACGGCCACTGGAAGCATGGGAAGCACTGGCACAAGCATCATGTCCAAGAGCGCTACGTCGTTCGTGAATACTATTGCCCGGTACCCGTGTATCCGAGAGCTGTATACCCGGTATATCCGGCCCCGGCACCCGGGATACACGTCGTGGTTCCCAACATCTTCATCCCTTCTTATTTAGGGGTGAGGGCGGCGGGGGCGGCGCAGGCCGCCCCCGCTTTTTTGCGCGCAGCAACCGTGTAAATGTTTGTTGCCCTGCCGGCCCGCTGTAACACTCCGTTACAAATGAACCGTCCCGGGAGGTAAGCGAGGGCTAGCATGGGTCAACGCTGTAACGGGGACGCCGTTGTTCGATACCAGCCTCCCCGCGTTAGCGGACGAGGTTCCACATCAACTTAACAGGAGAACAGTATGAATACGGCAATGATGAGCAGTTTATTGGCGGCAATGCTGGTGGCGGCTTCGGTGCCGGCGACGGCGGCCGAGCGCGAGCGCAACGGCGTCAACCCGCGCCAGCAACATCAGCAGCAGCGTATCCAGCAGGGCGTGCGGCAAGGCGATCTTACGCGCGGTGAAGGGCGCCAGCTCCAGGGCCAGGCGCGCGATATCCGGCGCGAGGAGCATGCGTTTCGCTCCGATGGACGTTTTACGCCGGCGGAGCGCCAGCACGTGCAGCGGGATCTCGACCGGCAGTCGCGCGATATTCGCCACGAGCGCAATGACGGCCAGCGCCGCTATGGGAATGATGGTCCCCGCGAGCATGCCGGCTCCCGGCCGAACCGCGGCGGTCAGGGCAATCATTACGGCTGGCAGCGCAGTCCTTCCGGCGGGCAGGGCAATCACTACGGCTGGCAGGGCCGCAATTCCGGTGGGCAGGGCTCGACTCGAGCGTTCGACCGGCGCTACGACCAGGCGCAGCACGATCAGCGGCAGAGCATCCAGCGGGGCATTCGCTCCGGCGAATTGACCCGCCACGAGGCCGGCCGGCTCATGGACGAGCAGCGCAGACTGGAGGCCCAGGAGCGCCGCTACCTGGCGGATGGGTCCCTGAGCCGCAGGGAACGCGCGGATATGACGCAAGACCTCAGCAGGGCGCGCCAGCACATCTATAATGAGACCCACGATGCCCAGGAGAGGCGTTAACCGGACGGTGGAGACTAGCCAGTGAAAAAGTTGTTCCTGTTAGCTGTTGCAGGCGCGCTGTTGCTGCCGCCGGTCGCGGATGCCCGCGACTGGCGGGCCGGCCGCAGCGCGATGGTCCAGGCCCAGGGGCAGCCCATGAAGAAAGGCCCCGGTCCTTATCAACGCGGCGATCGTGACAAGCGCGGCGAACAGGACAAGCGCCAACAAGGCAGGCTCACCCAGGAAGAACGCCGCGAGCTGAATCGGGACCTTGACCGCGCCAACCGCGAGATCTACCGGCGGCGCTAGTGCCGTTCCAACTTGTCGCGCCTGTCCACCGAATCTCGCTAAGTAACCATGGATTCCCTTCATGGGTCAGCGGCATTTACGCAAGATAGTTGGAACGGCACTAGCCGCATCCGGCCGGTGACTGGTGATTCGTGACTGGTGACTGGCTGAACCCCGCACATTTACCCATTTGCGAAGGAGCAACATGAAAGCCTATTCATTGGTTGTTGCAGCGACTTTGCTGTTGGCGCAAGCCGTTCCGGCCCTGGCGGCTGACGGCCTCCCCGGCGCTACGGTGCGTTCCGAGAGCGGCAAGGCCGCGCCGGAGCGCAAGGCCCGCTACGAACAGTGGTGCAAGGAGAATGCCGAGAAATGCCGGGAGATGCAGGCGCGGCGCGAGCAGTGCAAGGCCGACCCCGAAAAATGCCGGGCGGAAAGACAGGCGAAGATGAAAGAACGCCAGGCGCAGTGCAAGGCCGATCCGGAGAAGTGCAAGGCCGAGCGGCAGGCGCGCCGGGAACAGTGGTGCAAGGCCAATCCGGAGCAATGCAAGAAGATGCAGGCGCGTCGCGAGCAGTGCCAGGCCAACCCCGAGAAGTGCAAGGCCGAGATGCAGGCGCGCTCCGAGCAGCGCTTCAAGAGCGCGGATGCCAACAACGACGGCAAGCTGACTCGTGAAGAGGCGCAGAAAAGCATGCCGATGGTGGCCCGCCGTTTCGACCAGATCGACGCCAACAAGGACGGCATCGTGACGATGGAAGAGCTGCAGGCCGCGCGCAAGGCGCGGGCCGGGCAGCGCAATGGGCCGGGTACCTCTTTGCAGCCGGACAAGTTCGTCTGATCCCGGCTCAAAGGCGTTAAAGCTCCACCGCTAAGGCGCGAAGGCGCAAAGCAGGCGAAAAGAGAACGCGTCATGAAGTCAGATCGGGCTTTTTCCGTTGCGAAAGCTCTGCGTCTTTGCGTCTTTGCGGCTGGCGGGTTGCTGGCCTCGGTGGGGGACGCGCACACGGCCGCGCCGCTCGGTTTCGACGACGCGCGGCACCTGCTCAACCGCACGAGCTTCGCTGCCGCTCCCGCCGATATCGAGGCGTTCGCCGGCCTGACCCGCGAGCAGGCGATGGACCGGCTGCTGTCGTGGGCCCGGCAGCCTCCGGTCACACCGCTGCCGGCGTGGGCGGGCGAGCCCTTCGATTCGCCGCGGCGCCTGCGGGGCATGAGCCCGGAGGAGCGCAAGCTCGCGTTGCGCGAGATTTTCCAGAAGGCCTTCGAGCTGCAGTCGTGGTGGCTCACCGAGATGCTGGTGACGCCGTCCCCGCTCACCGAGAAGATGACGCTGTTCTGGCACAGCCACTTCGTGTCCAGCCAGCAGAAGGTGCGCTCGCCGCAGCTCATGTACCGCCAGAATGCGCTGCTCAGGCGTCACGCGCTCGGCAATTTCGGCGAGCTGCTGCACGCCGTCGCGCGCGACCCGGCGATGGTGATCTATCTCGACAGCGCCTCCAACCGGAAGGGGCAGCCCAACGAGAATTTCGCGCGCGAGGTGATGGAGTTGTTCACCCTCGGAGAAGGCCAATACGGAGAGCGCGACATCAAGGAGGCGGCGCGCGCCTTCACCGGCTGGAGCATCGACCTCGACACGGGAGAGTTTCTCTTCCGCCGGATGGCGCACGACGACGGGGTGAAGACGGTGCTGGGCCGCAGCGGCAATTTCGACGGTGATGCGGTGCTCGACATCCTGCTTGCGCAGCCCCAGACAGCGGAATTCATCGCGGCCAAGCTGTGGCGCGAATTCGTCTCGCCGGAGCCCGATGCCGCGGAAGTGAAGCGCATCGCCCGCATCTTCCGCGAGTCCCGCTACGATATCCGGGCGGCGGTGAAGGCGCTGCTCGTCTCCGATGCGTTCTACGCGCCGCGCAACCGGGCGGCGCTGATCAAGTCGCCGGTGGACCTCGTCGTCGGCACGCTGCGTCAATTCCACTTCGCGACGGGAGACGTCCTGCCGTTCGTGTTCACCGTCAACCAGCTCGGCCAGGCGCTGTTCGCGCCTCCCAACGTCAAGGGCTGGCCGGGCGGCGAGGCGTGGATCAATTCGACGACGCTCCTCGCGCGCAAGGCTTTCCTCGAGCGCCTGTTCCGCGCCGACGAGCTGAGGCCGATGATGGCGGCGGCCATGGGCGAGGGCATGGAGCAGCCGAGGGGCGTCGCGCGGGTCGAGGAAGGACGGGAGCGCTTCATGCGCGCCATGATGGAGATCCAGTTCGACAGCGGCCGCTGGCTCGCCCAGTTCAAGGGCGCCGAGGCAGCCGGCGTGCAGCGCGTGCTGCTGGCCGCCGCGCCGGTCACTGCACCGGCGCCGGGGGCGCAGGGCATGGAACTGATCCGGCTGCTGGTGCAGGATCAGGTCTATCAACTGAAATGATGAACGCGGAACGCGGAATGATGAACGGAAAACCAGCTTCTGGCACTTTGTTCATCGTTCATCGTTATGCGGAGCGATCAATGAATCGACGCGACTTTTTAAGCGCAATAGGTGCGGCTTCAGTGTCGTCTCTCGTGCCTCGCTCCGCGTTCGCGCAGCGGAGCCCGGCGGGCTACTCGAACCTGCTGGTGCTGGTGGAGCTGAAGGGCGGCAACGACGGGTTGAACACCGTGGTGCCGTACGCGGATGCAGAGTATTACGCTCTGCGGCCGCGGCTTGCCATCCCGCGCGACCAGGTGCTGCAGCTCGATGGCCGCGCGGGCCTGCATCCCTCGCTCGAGCCGCTGATGGCCCTGTGGAAGAATCGCGAGCTCGCGGTGGTGCAGAGCGTGGGCTACCCGGGCGCCAACCTCTCGCATTTCCGCTCGATCGAGATCTGGGACACGGCTTCGAAGAGCAATGAGTATCTGGGCGAGGGGTGGCTCGCGCGCGCCTTCGCGGCCGCGCCGGCGCCCAGGTCGTTTGCCGCGGATGGTGTGGTGATCGGCGGAGCCGAGATGGGGCCGTTCGCAGGCGGCGGCATGCGGGCGATCGCGCTGACCGACACCCAGCAGTTCCTGCGCCAGGCGCGGCTGGCGGCGCCAGCCGGGCAGGCACGCAATGCCGCGCTCGGCCATATCCTTCGGGTCGAGCAGGACATCGTGCAGGCGGCCGCCAGCCTCAACGGTAACCATGCCTACGCCACCGAGTTTCCGCGCACGCCCTTCGGCAACGCCGCCCGCACCGCCGCCCAGGTGATCGCCTCGAAAGCCGGGGTGGCGGCGGTCAAGCTGTCCCTGAATGGGTTCGATACTCACAGCAACCAGCCCGCAACCCATGCTCGCCTGCTCAAGGACCTGGCCGAGGGGCTGGCCGCGTTGCGCGCCGCGCTGATGGAAATCGGGCGCTGGGATTCCACGCTTATCGCGACCTATGCGGAGTTCGGGCGCCGGCCGCGCGAGAACCTCTCCAACGGCACCGACCATGGCACCGCCAATGCCCATTTCGTGCTGGGCGGGCGGATCAAAGGGGGGCTGTACGGGCTGCCGCCGGGGCTGTCCCGCCTCGATGGCAACGGCAACCTGCCGTTCGCGGTGGACTTCCGCGACCTCTACGCCAGCGTGCTGGAGCGCTGGTGGGGCGCCGATTCCGCCCGCGCGCTCAAGGGCCGCTTCGCAAGCCTCGACATCATCCGGGCCTGAACCTCGCCATGCGGAGCCGCCTGCGTCTGCGCCGGTCATGACGATGTACTGGGGATCCGTCCGGCCCTCCGTACCGCTATCCGAGAAGGCGGTCATTTAGGATTTCGCCGGACCCGGACCCGGCGAAATCCTCTCCGGTCCACATAGTGTTCCCGCGCCCGGGCGGCTTGGTCGCGCTGGCGCCCTCAAAACGCTAAAATATAAGGGTTTAGTGCCGCCCGGCGACGGGCGGCCCCGGGTTTGCCGGTGGGGGACCCAATAAGGGACAACAAGACCATGCTTGCCACGCGCATCCGACAGAAGGACGGCATTTTCTATTTCGCGAGCATCCTGGCGAAGGACATCCTCGCCAAGGTGCGTTTCATCAGCCGCTATTACGGGGAGGGTGACCAGATCACGCCACAAACGATCTCCCAGAGCGACGAGATCGCCCAGTTCATCGCCCGCATCGAGCACAACGACACTGCGTTCCAGCGGCAGCTGTCACGCGCCAAGGTCCGCGCCCTCAAGAACTTCTACGAGATGGCGGTGAGCCAGCCGCCGATCCCCGGCACCGTGCTGCTGTTCACCAGCGAGAAACTGAGTTTCCAGGGCTTGAGCGCGGAGCAAAACGTCGGCCACCTGCAGGAGCCCGGCTCCAAGTTTCTCATCATCGACGGCCAGCATCGCCTCGCGGCGCTGCAGTTCTACCTGCGCGAGCGCCCGGCCGAGGGCAATAACATCCACGTGCCGTGCGTCATTTTCGACGGCCACAGCGAGGATTTTGCCGCGGAAATGTTCGTCATCATCAATTCCACGCCCACCCGCATCAACAAGAGCCACCTGGTGGACCTCTACGAGCGCATTTCGTGGGTCGAGCCCGACCGCCGCTTCGCGGCCAAGCTGGTGGACAAGCTCTACCGCGAGGGCGACAGCCCGCTCAAGTACCGCATCAACCGCCTCGGCGGGCGCAGCCAGCAGGAAAAATGGATACTCCAGGCGGAGCTCTTCAACGAGCTGCACCGCTGGGTGAGCGGCGAATGGCGCAAGATCCAGCGCGCGGGGCACGTCACGCGCGAGGGCGACCGCTATTACGCCATCGTGCGCGACTTCCTGAAGGCGTGCCAGAAGGTATGGGCCACCTCCTGGGGGCACCCGAATTACATGGTGACCAAGCCCGTCACGCTGAAAGCGATGATCCGCGTGTGCGCCGACCTGGCGCGCGCCGACGCTGAGCCGGCCGACGGGCGCCAGCAGCGCTGGGAGAAGCGGCTCGCGCCGTGGACCGAGCGGATGCGCGAGTTCCGCATGGAAGGTTTCTACGAGCGCTTCCCCGCCAAGGGCCAGATCGAGCGCGTTGCGCGCCTGCACCGCGACCTCGCCAAGATGGCCGACATCGAGGTCCAGGCCCGCCGCGGCGCCGGTGGCGCCTGAACTGGAGGAGCGTGAATCGTGATTCGTAAGTCGTGATTCGACTCACTTAGCGGAGAAAGCGCGGCCTCGGCCCAACTATCGGCAAGCAATGGAGGCCACCGCGTCGGCCGCCTGCCCGCAGCCTCCGATTGGTTTGCGGCAAGGCCCAGATCTGTGCTGTCGGCTGCTTTGCGCGTCTGCGCGGTCGCATCCCCAAATAACACTGGGGCCCCTGCTCAACGCTCCGACGCGCCCTCCTTGGGTCACATCCCCGCTGAAGCGGGGCCCCTGTTCCGCCCTCCGGTGTGCTACTTCGCCGCTGTGACCATGATCTCTACCCGTGTGTCGGGCGTGCCAAGCCGCGCTTCGACACAGGCGCGCACCGGCTTGTTGTCCGGGTCCACCCACGCTTTCCAGGCTGCGTCCATCTGCTCCTTCTCGCGGATGTCGGCGAGCCAGACCTGCGCCCACAGCAGCTTCGACTTGTCGCTGCCGGCGGCGGCGAGGGCGGCGTCGATCTTTTTCAGGATCTCCTCGGACTGCGCCTTGCAGGGGGCGCTCCTGTTGTCGGCGGTGGTGCCGGCGACGTAAACCAGCCCGCCGTGCTCGACGGCGCGGCACAGGACGGGGCCGGGGTTGTGGCGCTTGATGCTCATGGGTTTTCTCCTTTGGCTCAGTTTGTCGGGCTTTTGCGCCGACAAACTGTATCATCAAAGATGCAGTAAAGTGTCCAACTGATCATTGCGGAAGTGAGCAACAATCCACTTCCGCACCGTACCCTTCCCCTCTGCTTCCGGGAGAGGGTGCGCAGAAACGTGGAGCAGGGGCCCCGGTTTCCGGGGATGCGACCGTGTAGGCGCACGTAAGAACGCGGACAATTGCGGCGTTGCATCCCGCTCCAGGGTCGCATCCAAGCATAATAGGCTTGGAACCCGCTCCGCCCTCCGCGGGCGCAGGGGTGAGGGTCGAGTGGGGTCACGCAGGTTTTGATAGACAAGATTACGAGCAATCCATCCAGGAGAAATACGCCATGCCTAAAGTTCTGGTCATTCACGGCGCAGGGATGAATATGCGCGGGAAAGCGCAGATCGAGGTCTTCGGGCCCATGACCCTGCCGCAGTACGACGATCATATTCGCCAGTACGCATCCGAGTTGAAGGTCGAGGTCGAAATATTTCACTCGAACATCGAGGGCGAGGTCATCAACAAGCTCTACGCCGCTCACGATGGCGGCGTAGATGCCGCGATCATCAACCCGGCGGGCTACACGACGGGCCATCCCGCACTGACCGCCGCCATTGCGCAGGTGAAGTTCCCGGTATTCGAACTCCACATTTCCAATCCCGCGCGGCGGGGCAGGATATCCGAGGTCGCCAACGTCACCCGCGGCGTGGTCACCGGCTTCGGCATCTTCGGCTACTGGCTCGTGCTGCGCGGCATCCAGGACATCCTGACCGCGAAGAAGTAAGCGCCGCCAGGAAAAGGAAGTGCCTGTGCAAGCGATAGACGTGCTCGTCAGCGAAGTGGGGCCGCGCGACGGCCTGCAGAACACCAAGCAGTCGGGCGAGCCGCTCTACGGCTATGTGCCGGATGCCGGCGTGACCAAGGGCTTCGTACCGGCTTCCCGGCCGTGAATCGTGATTCGTGATTCTTGAATCGTGGACTATGAATAAACATGAGTAAATCCCTGCCGTTGCAAGGCATCCGCGTCGCGGAGTTTTGCCACGTGGTGATGGGGCCGACGTGCGGGCTGGTGCTCGCCGACCTCGGCGCCGAAGTCATCAAGGTCGAGCCGCTCGACGGCGACCACACGCGCAAGCTCGTCGCCTCCGGCGCGGGTTTTTTCCCGGCCTACAACCGCAACAAGAAGAGCTTCGCCGCCGATCTCAAGTCGCCGGAAGGGCGCGAAGCGGTGCTGAAGCTGATCGCCAGTTCCGATGTCGTGATCGAGAACTTCCGGCCCGGCGCAATGGACAAGCTGGGCTTCGGCGAGCAGGCGCTGAGGAAATTGAAGCCCGGACTCATCTACTGCTCGCTGAAGGGATTCCTGCCCGGCCCCTACGAGCACCGCACGGGGCTCGACGAAGTGGTGCAGATGATGGGCGGGCTGGCCTACATGACCGGCGGGCGCTACGGGCCGCTGCGGGCCGGCGCCTCGGTCAACGACGTGATGGGCGGCATGTTCGGCGCGATCGCGATCCTCGCCGCGCTCCATCAGCGCAAGCAGAGCGGAAAAGGCCAGTACGTGCAGAGCGCGCTGTACGAGAACAACGCTTTTCTCATGGCGCAGCACATGATGGAGGGCCTCGCGACGGGCAAGCCCGTGTCGCCGATGCCCGACCGGGTGCGCGCGTGGGCGCTCTACGACAACTTCAAGACCGGCGACGGTGAACTGGTGTTCGTCGGCGTGGTGACCGACACCCAGTGGAAGATTTTCTGCGAGGCGTTCGGGCTGCAGGATCTGCTTGCCGACCCGGCGCTCAAGACCAACCCGCAGCGCGTCGAGGAACGGCCGCGCATCCTGCCGATCGTGACCGCCATCTTCGCGAAAATGACCAAGCAACAGCTCATGGACAAGTGCGAGAAGCTCGGCCTGCCGTTCGCGCCGATCGCGAAGCCGGAGGACCTGTTCGACGACCCGCATCTCAACGCGTCGGGCGGCCTGACGCCGGTCACGCTGCCCAACGGCACCCGGACCAAGGTGCCGAACCTGCCGATCGAGATGGACGGCGCGCGCCTGGGCACGCGGCTCGACATACCCAGGGTGGGCGAGCACACGCAGGAAGTGCTGTCGGGCCTGGGTTACAGCTTGGAAGAGGTCGGAAAACTCATCGCGCGGCAGATCGTGCATGCCGCGTCCTGACGCGGCCGTGCGGCCGCGGGCGCCGCGTCAGGGCGTGCCCTGGGTCACGAACTGCCAGATGAAATAGACGCCCGCCGCCATCACCACGTAGATGAGCACGTTGGGCAGCTTGCTCGTGTAACCCTTCGCGCGGTTGTTGTCGTACCACATCTTTCCGATGAACAGCACCCCGAGGGTGACCGGTACGGCGATCACAGGGTGATCCATCTGGACGTCCCACACCTTGCCCAGGATGGCTCCGAACCAGCCGTTCTCCTTGAACATGTGGTAGGTCACGCCGCCGATGCCCGCCAGTATCAGCGCAATGGTGACGAACGAATTGACGTACTCGAGGATCTGTTTCACGCGTTTCCCCCGGTGGATTGCGCGGAACGTGGGCGCCATTGTATCAGCGACCGCACTTAAATGGCGCGGGTATTGGAGGGTATCAGAGGCTGTCGCACACCGCGCCGGTGACGATAGCGGTGGTGGCCTCGCCGCCCAGGTCCGGCGTATGGATCCGCTTGGCCGTCACCGACTCGACGGCGCGCATCAGGCGCACCGCGGCGTCCTTCTCGCCCAGGTGCTCGAGCATCATGGACGCGGTCCAGAAGGTTGCGACCGGATTGGCGATGCCCTTGCCGGTGATGTCGAACGCGGAGCCGTGGATCGGCTCGAACATCGAGGGGAACTTGCGCTCCGGGTTCAGGTTCGCGGTCGGCGCGATGCCCAGGCTGCCCGAGAGCGCCGCCGCCAGATCGGACAGGATGTCGGCGTGCAGGTTGGTGGCGACGACGGTATCCAGCGTCTGCGGCTTGAGCACCATGAGCGTGGTCATCGCGTCCACCAGCACGCGCTGCGTCTCGACGTCCGGGAATTCTTTCGCGACCTCGTAGAAGATTTCGTCCCACATCACCATGCCGTGGCGCTGGGCGTTCGACTTGGTGACGAGCGTCAGGTGCTTGCGCGGACGGCCCTGCGCGAGCTTGAATGCGTATCGGTGGATGCGCGCGACGCCGGTGCGGGTGAATATCGAAGTCTCGGTCGCCACTTCTTCCGGCAGGCCGCGATGCGCGCGCCCGCCGCTGCCGGAGTATTCGCCCTCCGAGTTCTCGCGGATGATCACCCAGTCGATCGCGTTGCCGTTCACGAGCGGGCTCTTGATGCCCGGCAGCACGCGCGCCGGCCGCACGTTGGCGTACTGGTCGAAGCCCTGGCAGATCGGCAGCCGCAACCCCCACAGCGAAACATGGTCGGGCACGTCGGGCGCGCCGACCGCGCCGAAAAAGATGGCGTCGAACTGCTTGAGCTTCTCGAGGCCGCCCTCGGGGATGTAATGCCCGTGCTTGAGGTAGTAATCGCTGCTCCACGGGAAATGCTCGACCTTCAGCCGGAAGCCGCGTTCGCGGCCCGCCAGCACCTCCAGCACTTTCAACCCGGCGGCAATGACTTCGATGCCGATGCCGTCTCCGGGTATGGCTGCAATCTTGTATTCGCGCATGACTTCCCCTGAAAATTAGCCGCCAAGACGCCAAGGCCGCCAAGAAAACCAATACGATATTTGAACCGCCAAGACCGCCAAGCACGCCAAGAAAAATAAGGCGGGACGCATTATACGCCGGCGCGATGATCGGGCGAGAGATAAGCTAAAATTCATACTTCAAAGTGAAAATCCTCGCGCTCGATACTTCCACAGAATTTTGTTCCGTCGCGCTGTGGCGCGACGGGGACGTCGATGCGCGGGATGTGCACGCCGGGCAGCGTCATTCCGAGCTGCTGCTGCCGATGGTGGACGAGCTGCTCAAGCGCCACGGTCTCGCGGTGAAAAATCTGGATGGCATCGCCTTCGGCCAGGGCCCCGGGTCTTTCACCGGCCTGCGCATCGGCTGCGGCGTCGTGCAAGGCCTCGCATTTGGCGCCGGCGTCGGCGTGGTGGGCGTCGGCACGCTCGCCGCGATGGCGCAGGCGTCCGGCGCCGATCGCGCGGTGTGCTGCCTCGACGCGCGCATGGGCGAGATCTACCATGCCGCCTACGCGAAAGCCGGCGCGGGATGGGAGCCGGTGCATGCGCCGAGTCTCTGCGCCCCCTCCGACGCGCCGGTCCTGCCGGCGGGTTCGTGGACCGGTTGCGGCAGCGGATTTACCGCACACGGGTCGGCGCTGCAGCAGCACTACGCGGGCCGGCTCTCGGCTATCATGCCGGGTATTTTCCCGCATGCCCGGGACATTGCGCGGCTTGCGGCAAGCGAATTCGAGGCGGGCAGGGCGGTGGCTCCCGAGCAGGCTGTTCCGCTGTATATCCGCGACAAGGTGGCATTGAAAAGCAGCGAACGATGAGCGCTCAGCTGGACAGGCTTCCGCGATACAGGCGCATGACCGCCGCCGATCTCGATGCGGTCGTGGCGATCGAGAACACGATCTATCCGCATCCCTGGACACGTGGCAACTTTGCCGACTCGATCGCGGCGGGCTATCACTGCTGGATCGTCGAATGCGCCGGCGAGATGGCCGGCTACACGGTGGTGATGATCGCGGCGGGGGAGGGGCACCTGCTCAACCTCAGCGTGGACGCGCCGTGGCAGCGCCGGGGCATCGGGCGGGAGGTGCTCGGCTTCGTGGCGAAGCTCGCGCGCGACTGCGGGGCGGGAAAAATTCTCCTGGAAGTGCGCCCGTCGAACGGCGCGGCGATCGCGCTTTATGCGTCCGAGGGCTTTGAGACGATTGCCCTGCGCCGCAGCTACTATCAGGCCGGAGGCGACCGCGAGAACGCGGTTGTCATGCAGCTCGAGCTTCAAAAGCGTGATTCGTGAGTCGTGATTCGACCGACTTGACTCCAGTGAAAACCCGCCGCGACTTGATGTTGGAGGAAATAGGCCTGACGCCGGTATGGCGCCTGCGGCAGACGGCTCCGGAGGCCGAACGAGCGTCGGCTCCGGGGGTGGCCACGGTCCCCGAATCACAAATCACGAATCACGAATCACCGCAGCCGGCCGCCGGGCAAAAACCTCGAATCACGAATCACGAATCACGAATCACGGACTCAAGCGGCCGCCGCAGCGAGATCATGTCTCTCGAGTGGGGGGCGCTGAAGACGCGCGTGGCCGGCTGCACCGATTGCCCGTTGCACGCGAAGCGCAACAAGACCGTATTCGGCGTCGGCGACGAGAACGCCGACTGGTTGTTCGTGGGCGAGGGCCCGGGCGCGGACGAAGACGCGCAGGGCGAGCCGTTCGTTGGACAAGCCGGGAAGCTGCTCGACAGCATGCTGGCAGCGATCCGGTTGAAGCGCGGCGCGAACGTCTACATCGCCAACTGCGTCAAATGTCGCCCTCCCGGAAACCGCAACCCGGAACCGGGCGAACTGCTCGCCTGCGAGCCCTACCTGCACCGCCAGATCGACCTGATACGGCCGAAACTGATCGTCGCGCTGGGCAAGGTCGCGGCAGCCAACTTGCTGGCAAGCAACGCCAGCGTCGCCAGCATGCGCGGGAAGGTGCATGATTACCGCGGCACGCCGTTGATCGTTACCTATCACCCGGCCTACCTGCTGCGCACCCTGCCGGACAAGTCCAAGGCCTGGATAGACCTTTGTTTTGCCGTCAGGACGATGGAAGGCTTGCAGGGCGGGGCGAATGCCCCGCGTAGTTAGAACGCGTCTCAGGTGAGGCGTCTCAGGTGAGGCGTCTCAGGTGAGGCGTCTCAGGTGAAGCGTCTCAGGTGAAACGTTGTAGACTCGCAGTATCTGCGACGCCCTATCTGAGACGGGGTATCTGAGACGCCTTATCTGAAACGTTCTTGAGGGAGACCGACCATGTTTAAGCGTACCCTTTCGACGGTAATGGTGGCCGCCATGGCGCTGCTGTCAGGCTGCGGCTACAACACGCTGCAGAAAACCGACGAGCAGATCAAGGCGGCGTGGGCGGAGGTCGTGAACCAGTACCAGCGGCGCGCCGACCTGATCCCGAACCTGGTGAACACGGTGAAGGGGTTCGCCGCGCAGGAGCAGCAGGTGCTGCTCGGCGTCACCAACGCGCGCGCCAAGGTGGGCACGATCCAGGCCACGCCCGAGCTGCTCAACGATCCGCAGGCGTTCACCCGCTTCCAGCAGGCTCAGGGCGAGCTGTCCTCGGCCCTGTCGCGCCTCATGGTGGTGGTGGAGCGCTATCCCGACCTCAAGTCCAACCAGAACTTCCGCGACCTGCAGGCGCAGCTCGAAGGCACCGAGAACCGCATCACGGTGGCGCGGCAGCGCTACATCAAGGCGGTGCAGGAATACAACGTGGTGGTGCGCTCCTTTCCCACGAACCTGACCGCGATGCTGTTCGGCCACAAGGAAAAGCCGCAGTTCACCGTCGAGAACGAGAAAGAGATCAGCAAGCCGCCCAAGGTGGATTTCAGCGAGCCCAAGCCCGCCCCGCAATCCCCGGGCAGCCCGCCGAACGAATACTCGATTCCGGAGACGAAATAAAGCCGCATGGTCGCGAGTTCGAAACGCGGCCCGCTCCCGCTATTCGTGCTCGCGGCCTTGCTGTCGTTCGCCGCTGCATGGGCGGGGGCCGAGGTTGCGGTTCCCCCGCTCAAGTCGCGCGTCACCGATCTCGCCTCCACGCTGTCCCAGGACCAGCGGGCAGCGCTCGAGCAGAAACTCGCCGCGCTCGAGGCGCGCAAGGGCAGCCAGGTCGCGGTCTTGCTGGTGCCGACCACGCAGCCCGAAACCGTCGAGCAATACGCGATCCGCGTCTTCGACCAGTGGAAGCTCGGGCGCAAGGGCGTTGACGACGGCGTGCTGCTGCTGATCGCCAAGAACGATCGCAAGCTGCGCATCGAGGTGGGGCGCGGGCTCGAAGGCGCGATACCGGATGCGTTTGCCAAGCGCATCATCGACGAGGAGATCACGCCGCGCTTCAAGCAGGGCGATTTCCACGGCGGCATTTCGGCGGGGGTGGATCGTATCGTCAAACTGGTGGACGGGGAGCCGATGCCGCCGCCGGCCAAACAGCCTGCCCGGCAGTCCCCGTCACCGATTTCGGATTGGAGCGGCGAAGCGCTCTTCTACGGCCTCTTCGCTCTTCTGGTGCTTGCCGGCCTGCTGAAATCTCTGCTGGGACGGCTGCTGGGTTCGGGCGTTACCGGCATAGCCTCGAGCATTCTCATCTATTTGCTGGCGGGATTGGGCTTCGCGCTGATCGCCGGGATCCTCATCTTCGTCATCAGCCTGTTGTTGGGCGGAACCTCTCGTGTCAGCGGCTGGTCATCCGGCGGAAGTGGAAATAGCTGGTCTTCCGGCGGCAGTAGCTGGTCATCCAGCAGCGGCGGCGGATTCAGCGGCGGTGGCGGGAGTTCCGGCGGCGGTGGCGCATCGGGGAGCTGGTAATGGACGCGGGACGCATCCTCAAGCATCTTTTCACCCCTGACTGGGCCGCGTATCGGGCCTTCCCGCGCGCGGCGCTCAAGCGTATCGAGAAAGCGATCGGGGAATCCGAGAATTCGCACGACGCCGAGCTGCGCTTCGCGGTGGAAGCCGGTCTCGACCTGGTGCCGCTGCTGAAGGGGGTGACCCCGCGGCAGCGCGCGCACGAGGTCTTCGCCAGGCTGCGCGTCTGGGATACCGAGCACAACAGCGGCGTGCTGATTTACCTTCAGTTGGTGGACCGCGACATCGAAATCGTGGCCGACCGCGGCATCAGCGCGAAGGTCGGCCGGGATACCTGGGACGCGATCTGCAAGCGCATGGAGAAGGCGTTCCGCGCCGGGCGCTTCGAGCAAGGCGCCCTGGACGGAATCCGCGAAATCAGCGTGCTGCTGGAGCGTCATTTCCCGCCGCGTGGAGCAAACCCCGACGAACTGCCGGACCAGCCGGTTGTCCTCTAGGAGTAAGGGGCCGGAATCGGGAAAGGGTATGTTAAGTACCTGTTTCCTCGCATCGCAGCGTGTCCTACAATACGGTATTCATTGGATTTTCTTGGCGGCCTTGGCGTCTTGGCGGCTAATTGAAGGGGTTTGAATGAAGCCAGCAACAAATCGCTTGCGCGGCGTGGAGCGCGACATCGTCCAGGCGCCGCAGCCGGGCGACAAGGCGCCGTACTACGAGCCGCAGGGCAACGAGGTCGCGGTGTTCGAGGCCGCCTACCGGAAACGGCTGCCGATGATGCTGAAGGGACCAACCGGCTGCGGCAAGACGCGCTTTCTCGAGTACATGGCGTTCCAGCTCAAGCGCCCGCTCGTCACCGTCTCGTGCCACGAGGACCTGACCAGCTCGGACCTGGTGGGACGCTTTCTGCTGGAAGGCGCGGAAACCGTGTGGCAGGACGGGCCGCTCACCCGCGCTGTGAAGGAAGGCGCGATCTGCTATCTCGACGAAATCGTGGAGGCGCGCACCGACTCGACGGTCGTGATCCATTCGCTCACCGACCACCGGCGCCAGCTCACGATCGAGAAGAAAGGGCAGGAGATCGAGGCGCACGAGGACTTCATGCTGGTGATCTCCTACAACCCCGGCTACCAGACGGTGCTGAAGGATCTCAAGCCCTCCACCAAGCAGCGCTTCATCGCGCTCAACTTCGATTTCCCCAACGAGGAGACCGAGCGGAAGATCGTCATGAACGAGGCGCCGGGCATCTCGCCGGAGCTCGTGCACCAGCTGGTCACCGCCGGGCGCAAGGCGCGGTTGCTGAAGGACCACGGGCTGGAGGAGTCGGCCTCCACGCGCGCGCTGGTGTACGCCGCCAACATGATGAACGCCGGACTCGACCCGGTCGCGGCCTGCCAGGTCGCGATGGTCAATCCCATCACCGACGACGAGGAGCTCGCCGAGGCGCTGATGGAGATCGTGCAGGCGCATTTCGGCGCGTAAGCAAGGACATTTCGGCCACGGAATCACACGGACTCACGAACAAGGATTGTTACCTGAGGGCGAGCGGCAAGAACAGGGGTCTTCTCGTCGACTCGGCGTCTTACCAGGCAGAAGCTCGTCGTTTTGTTTTGTGATTACTTCCGTGTCTTTCCGTGTGTTTCCGTGGCTGAATACCGCTCTTGGTCCTTGAGATGAGTCCCACTTCTTCCAGACAAGCCGCGATCGACGAGCAGCTAACCCAGCTGCTCGACGCGAGCCTCGTCGCGCACCACGAGCTCGAGCAGGTGCTGCCCGCGATCCGCCTGCACGGCGAGGAGGCAGCGCTGGCCTGGATCCTCGCCTGCCGCAAGCTCCACGATTGCGACCGCGAGGCGGGCCGGGCCTTCATCCGCGGCAGCCTCGAGGCGGAGCGCATTTCCGAAGAAGTCGTGGCGTGGACCGAGCAGGCGGTGCAGTTCACCCGCTGGCGCGGCGCCTGGCGCGCGCTCGAGGGCTTCATGACGAACCTGCCGCGCGCCTACGGCTCGCTCGGCCACGCCGGGCAGCAGCGCTGGGCGGAAATCGGCTTCCTGTGGTGCGGCCGGCAGGTCGACAGCGGCTGCGCTTATTTCGGCACCCCGGTGGTGGACCTGTCCGGGCGCCAAGGCATCACCGGCATCGAGCAGCTGACGCAGCCGGCGGAGGAGCTGTTCGAGTCGCGCAAGCTCCTGTTAGCCACTTATCTCGGCGGCGCGATCCGCGTCCGTAACCTCCTCGGCGCCCAGGCGATCCTGCCGTGGGCGTTGCGCGGCGCCGACATCCTGCAATCGGGGCGCGCGCGCGGCGAGGCGTATTTCCGCCTGGAATCCGAGGAAAGCCTGGCGCTCCTGCTCGACCAGCTGCCGGGCTTCCGGCTGACCGAGCGCAACCGCCTGCTCTCGATGCTGCTCGACGTCTGGTTCGGCGGGAAATTCGAGCTGAAGGAAGGCAGCTGGTCGCCGGAGAAAGGGCGTCCCTTCGTCGAAACGGACGGCCGCAGCCTCTACTTCCCCGCGATCATGCCGAACCGCGACGAAGCGGTGCTGGGGCTGCTGCACACCGCGGGCCACATGCGCTTCGGCACGTTCGACCGCCTCGCCATGAAGGAGCTGTTCGGGCAGGCGGGCGTCGAGTTTCCCGAGTCGGGCCCGGTGTCGTGGGCGCCACTCTACGCGCGCTACGGAGACGACGCGCTGCGCATGCAGCTGATCTTCGACCTGTGCGAGGACTTGCGGGTGGACAGCCGCATCCAGCAGTTGGTGCCGAACTACCTGCAGCGGATGCTTGCCACCGCGCGCTCGGGCCCGCGCCATCCCGACACCGGCGTCTATTACAGCCTGGCGGTGAAGAGCGTCGAGCAGGCGCTTGCGGCCCGCATTAAGAACGGCGGCAACGACGGCGCGCGCGACGAGCGCTTTGCGCCGCTGTTCCAGTCCTCGGCCACGGTAGCCGATGCCTGGCGCATCGCCACTGCGATCCATGCCCAGGACGGCCTGCCGTCCGTAACCGACCTGGAGGCGTTCCACGCCGCCTACCTCCCGGGGCGCGGCCCCAACACGACGCGGCTCGCCCACCCGCAGCAGCAGGATCAGCAACAGCAGCAGACCCAGTCCGGGGCCGAGGGCGAGCAGCAACCGCAGGAAAAGGGCGAAGAACAGGACCAGTCGCCGCAGAACGCGGAGAGCGGCGACCAGCGCGACGGCGGCAAGAATCAGCAGATTTCCGGTTTCGGCGATACCAGCGGGGCTTCCACCCGCGCAGCCGGCCGCTCGGAGGAGCAGCGGGCCAACACCGGGTCCTCGGACAAGGGGCTGCCGTACCCGGAGTGGGACTATCGCGAGTCGCGCTACAAGCGCAACTGGAGCTGGGTGCAGGAGAAGAAGCTCGCGGAATCGAACATCACCGAGACCAACCGCCTGATGAACCAGTACTCGGCCGCGCTGAAGCGCCTGAAGAAGGCGATCCAGGCGCAGAAGCCGACGCGGCTCGCGCCCCGGCTGAGGCAGCTCGACGGCGACGACATGGACCTGAACGCGGTGGTCAGCTACGTGGTCGAGCGCAAGGCCGGGTACTCGCCCAAGCCCGCGATCTACCGCCGCCGCGAGATGCGCAAGCGCGAGATCGCGGTGACGCTGCTCGCCGACATGTCCACTTCCATCATGCAGCACCTGCCGGAGGGCGGCGGGCGGCTGGTGGACCGCGTGCGCGCGGGCGTGCTGCTGTTCGCGGAAAGCATGGAGGTGGTGGGCGACCCGTACTCGATCGCCGGTTTCTGCTCCAAGTACCGCGACAACGTGAGCTACTACGCCATCAAGGATTTCGACCAGCCGCTGTCACAGGACATCCGCAGCCAGATCGGCGGCATGTCCGGGCGCCTCGCCACGCGCATGGGCGCGGCGATCCGCCACGCCACCGCCTGCTTCGAGGGCATCGAGAGCCGGCGCCGGCTGCTGCTGATCCTCTCCGACGGCCGCCCCGAGGACTACGACGACGGCGGTGACCGGCGCTACCTCCACGAGGACACGCGCA